>JAADCZ010000163.1 GCA_013154175.1 Thermodesulfobacteriota bacterium | reverse complement strand
ATGATTTTTATCTGTATATTCGATGTATTGGTTTGATTTTTCAAAATTTCAAACTTCACCTTTTAAGTGAATGCCGGATCAAATATTTTTTTTCGTTTTTCTTGCCCTGCGGGGTTGCCAATTTTACCGAATCTGCTTCGTTATCAATGGATTGAAGTAAGGTACTACGTCTGCGCCATTGATGCCTCGCATCTCCGGCAGGTAAGCGAGGAACGAGACTCCGAAATTGACAACTGCAGGATTTAGGTTTTAATTTATAGTTGATATTGGGATGAAATGAGTGAACTCGTATTTGAAATAGGAACAGAAGAAATTCCTGCCGGTTATATCCAGCCGGCTCTGGCCTTTATGGCGTCTTTTCTTGACAGGGAACTGGACGGGCTGGATCTGGCGCATGGCGCCATCCAGACGGTGGGGACCCCGCGCCGGCTGACCGTCTCGGTTGACGGGCTCCCTGAACGGCAGGAAGACCGGAGCAAGGAATATATCGGTCCGGCCAGACAGGCAGGTTTTGATGCCGAGGGCAATCCCACCAAGGCAGCCCTTGGTTTTGCCCGTTCGCGTGGCCTTGCTGTGGAAGATCTGCAGGTTGTTGAGACGGACAAGGGTGAATACCTGATGGCGGTTGAACAGATTCCAGGAAAACCCACCACAGAGCTTCTGACCGAGTTGCTCCCATCCCTGATCGAGAACATTCCCTTTCCCAAGTCCATGCGCTGGGCAGACAGCAGTTTGAGCTTTGCCCGCCCCATCCAGTGGCTGCTGGCCCTGTTCGGTGGTCAGGTCATTCCCTTTGCCGTGGAGGGTATCGAGAGTGACAACCAGAGCTGTGGACACAGGTTCATGGCGCCTGATTTTTTTCCAGTGAAGGATTTCACTGCCTATAAACAGGATCTGGAGCAACGCTTTGTCCTTGTTGATCCGGAACAACGCCGCCGCAAGGTCCTTGAGGAGGTCGAGCAGGCTGTCCGGGAAAGTGCGGCCGGAGAGCAGGCCCGCCCCCTTGTCGATGAGGGGCTTGTCGATATCGTCACCAACCTTGTCGAGATCCCCTGGGGAGTTTGTGGTCGTTTTGATGAAAAATTCCTCGTTCTCCCGGACGAGGTGCTTATCACGTCCATGCGTGAGCACCAGAAATATTTTCCAGTGGTGGATGACCAGAATGGCCTGCTGCCCTTTTTTGTTGCGGTCAACAACACCGGCATCAAAGACAGGGCCATGGCCGCTGGAGGTCATGAGCGGGTTATCAGGGCCCGTCTCGAGGACGCCCTGTTTTTCTTTAACGAGGATAAGAAAAAACGCCTTGTTGACCGGGTAGATGATCTTTCCGGTATTGTCTTTCAGCAGAAACTGGGCACCATGGCAGACAAGACCAGGCGGATAGTGCGTCTGGCCGGTCTGTTGGCCGACCGGTTGCTGCCTGATGCAAAAGAGGAGGTGGAGCGGGCGGCCCTGCTTGCCAAGGCAGACCTGCTCACCGAGATGGTGGGCGAGTTTCCCTCGCTCCAGGGGGTGATCGGCAGGGAGTATGCCCTGCTTGACGGTGAGAAGGAGAGTGTGGCCCAGGCCATTGCCGAACATTACATGCCCATACGGGCCGGCAGTGCATTACCCGATTCCCGGATTGGCGCCCTGGTCGGTATCGCGGACCGGATCGATACTCTGGTCGGTTGTTTTGGCATTGGCCAGCGGCCAAGCGGCAACAAGGATGTTTTTGGCCTGCGCCGTCAGGCAATAGGATTGATCAATATCATCCGCGGCCTGGATCTCTCCTTTTCACTTCGGGAAATGCTTGAGCAGGCCCTGACCGGCTTTGCCGATGTTTTCGAGGCTGAGCCTGGATTGATTGATGAGGTGCTCGCCTTTATCCGGCTTCGTTTTGAAAATGAGCTGATCGCAGGAGGTACGGCCCAGGAAGTTGCCCAGGCTGCCACCACGGTTGATTTTGATGATCTACGTGACTGCCTGCTCAGGATCAAGGCCCTGGATGCAATCCGCCGCCAGGAGGCCTTTGTGGTTTTGTCCGGCGCATTTAAGCGGATTCGCAACATAACCAAAGACAACACCGCCACTGATATTGATGAGTCGCTGTTGCAGGAACCTGCGGAAGTGGAGCTGAACAGGGTGGTTCGTCAGGTCAGGGATGAGGCCCTGCCCCTGATGGAGGCGCAGCGTTATGACGAGGCATTGCAGGCCCTGTTGCAGATGAAGGAACCGGTGGATACCTTTTTCGATAAGGTCATGGTCATGGCCGAAGATCCGGCACTGCGCCGCAACCGGCTCAACCTGCTCACCAGCCTGCGGGAGCTGGTTATGCGCGTAGGTGATATTTCCCGCATGCATGTGGAGGATTAAGCGCTTAATCCTCTTGGAGCAAAAGACAATAAAAAAGGCTGCCCAAACAGGGCAGCCTTTTTTTATTGTCAGAGTTAACCTGTTCTTATTTCTTGGGATGACAGGTTGAACATTTTTTCAGATCTTTCTTGGCCGGATCATTTTTGGCCTCTTCCTTATGGCAGGAGAGACAGTTGCCGTGGCCAGCCCGCTGCATGGCAGTCTTGCCCTTGACCTGGCCCTTGAGCATATCACCAGTGTGGCATGTTTCACATTTCTGGATTTCCATGCCTTCGGTATAGGGGGCCTGTTTGCCATCTGGTCCCTTGGTGTGATGGCACTCGGCGCATTTGATGTGTTCCTGGTGCTTGGCATGGGGGAATACAACGGGTTTTTTACCATCGGGATTGATGGTAATGTCAGCCGGTCCCTTGTCTCCTGCCAGGGACATACCTGTCAGACAGGTGATACTGACAAAGGCCGCTGCTGCCGCACAAATCACAATTTTTTTCATTTGTTTCTCCTCCGAATGAAAATGAAATTAAAAAATGAAGCGTAATTCATTTTGTAATTATATCCCATCTTGCTGTTTTGTCAACAAGAAGTGGAAAGTAGCTTGTTTACGGCCTGCAAACCACTCAACTGCTGCCATAACTGTGCAGTCCGGCAAGGAGAAAATTGACGCCGAAATAGGTGAAAAAAACCGAGGCAAAACCGAGGATGGCCAGCCATGCGATCCGTTTGCCACTCCAGCCCCTTGTAAAGCGGGCATGCAGGGTCAGGGCATAGATAAACCAGGTAATGATTGACCAGGTTTCCTTGGGATCCCAGCTCCAGTAGGTGCCCCAGGCCTCATTGGCCCAGACCGCACCGGTGATGATGCCGGCGGACAACCACATGAAGCCGAAGATGATGGTTTTGTGGGTCAGATCGTCAAGAACACGCAACTCCGGCAGGGAAGCAGCCATGGAGTCGGGATCCGTTGAGGTGCTCCGGGCCTTGATGAGATACATGATACCGAGGCCACCGGCCACGGCAAAGGCCCCGTAACCGATGAAACAGGTGATGACATGGGCCAGAAGCCAGTTGGACTGCAGGGCCGGCACCAGCGGGCTGATCTCCTGGTTGACGCGGCTGGCAAAGGAGGCATAGGCCATGGCAGCCACGGAAAAAGGCATGACAAAGGCGCCGATCACGCTGGCCTTGTAACGCAACTCAATAAAGATATAAAAAAGCGTGGTGCACCAGGCAAAAAAGACCAGGGATTCATACATATTGGTCAGCGGGGCGTGGCCAATGCCGATCTGGTAGGACTCATACCAGCGCAGCCCCAGGGCAATCGTCTGGAGTACCACACCGAAGATGGCGGCCCACAGGCCAAGGCGGCCGGCCTTTTTGCTCTTGAAGATAAGAAGAGCTGCATAGAAGATACTGGAGAGAAGATAACTTAAGGTCGTGATGCCGAAAAGTTGTGAACTGTTCATAATATATATCTTTGTACTGATTGATCAGGGATGGAAGAGACAAAGACGCTCATTTCTGTTGTTTGTCTTCGAACTCTTTGACAAGCCGGGAAAAAATCTTTTCAAAGCCTAACTTATTCTTATGGGCGCTGCCAGCAAAAAGGACAGTGGTGCCAGCATCCTTGTCCGCACGGATCAGGGCATAGATCTTGCGATGGGAAAGGAAAAAGGCCACATAGAGCCCCAAAAGCATCATGCCGCAGCCAATATAGACAAACCAGACGCCCGGATCCTTGGTTACCTGCAGGCCGGTTGCATATAACTGTTTGACAATCAGTTCATATTCGCCGGATGGTCGTTTGATAATTGCTTTCTGGCCATTTCCTATCCAGAAGACTGATGGTTGTGCACCATCACCACCAAACCAGATTTTCAACTGCTGCACTGCTTCCCCACGTACCTTCTGGTTGATGATACCAAAGGATATGTTGGCAAATGGTGTTTTGATCTGCTGGCCGCCACTAATGATTTTTGTCTCCTGGCCTTCGGTCCCCTTTTTCCTGAGAATGCTGAGAAAGTCCGGATATGGCTGATATGAAGCCTGGTAAAAAGTAATACCTCGATAGGTCAGGGGCTTGTTGACCTCCAGGTTCCACTCCGTGGACCCATTCTTGAGCACCACCGGCTTACCGTTTTCAAGCACACTGACCTTGGAGAGATAGGTCTTTGGCATGCCATTGCTGTAATATTCAATGGTGAACAGGTTACAACGCACCGCAAACCCGAGATCAATCTTTTTACCACGTTCTGACAGGGAATATATATAGTCCGTTGCCCTGCTTTCCGGAATCATGATTGATCCCTTGAAGGCGAATTTCGGTTTATGAAGAATTTTTTTGGCAAAGGTTGGTGAGCCGATAACCGCGCCGAAAAGGATAACCAGGATGGAAAGGTGGACAATATAGACACCAAATCGTGTCCACGCCCCTTTCTGGGCAAAGAGCAGGACACTGTCTTTCTTTACCCGCATGGAGGTCTTCCAGCCCTTTTTTTCGAGGAACTTCCGTACCGATGTGACTGCCTCGTCAAGAGAGCAGGATAGATGAACGGTTTTCCGGATACCCATTTTGGCGATCCTGTCCGGATCGATACGTAAGTTATCTTTTTTGATCACCCGGATAACATTGGGTATACGCTCCAGGCTGCAGACGATCAGATTGATGGCAAACAACCCCAGCAGGCTGAGAAACCACCAGGAGTTGTACATATCTGTGAAGTGCAGTTTCTGGAAAAGTTCCGCAGTGCTTTGACCATATTCACGGACATACTGGGAAAACGGCTTGTTCTGCTCGATAACCGTGCCGATGATTGAGGTGGCGGCCAGGATAAAGAGGAGAAACAGGGCAAGTTTAACAGAGGCAAAAAAAGCCCATACAGGATTTTTCTTTTTGGTGGTCATTGAGAATTTCCGGATGCAATGTCAGATGGAAAGGAATAACAGGTGCTGTCTGTTAGCTGCACATTCAGCCTCGAAAGGTTTTCTGCCTGGAGGGTGCTGGTACAATGCCTGTTACCATAGAGCTTGTCTGCAAATGAGTCGTTGACAATCCCCCACTGTGGCATGACCTCTTTTGCTACCATACCACCACTCCTTTGTCAATCGAACTTTACAGCGTATTTTTTATAACCCATTGTTTTGTCAGTAAAAATATGTTAGATGTAATAAGAATTACTGAACGTTTGGGGCTAAAAAGCACAATATTAGTGTTTATACAAGGTGTGTCTACGGAAACGGTCTGGTTTTTTCTATTGGCGAATCCATCGGGAAATTGCTACCCTGCGGGTAAAGATTTGGTAAAATCGGAACAACCTTTTTTCCACGAGTCTCATGGCCCTTGTCCCCCTTGATTCGGCCCGTGTCCGGGTGATGCGGTCTCTGAAAAATATCCACTCTCCAGAGGCCATTGCCCTGCTCTCCTATAAGCGTGATCGAGGACTTGTTATATGCTGCAGGGCAGAGGATGAGTATGAGCTGCGGGAATTCGGCTTTGTCAATCAGAAGACAGTGGTGCAGAGGGAGCGTCTTGGCAGGATGCTTAAGACAGCTATAAAACGGGAGTTCCCGCGCAGTCACAAGGTTCGGCTCTTGAAATTATCTTCTCCTGACGAGCTGAAGCCGTCCACTTTCCATAATCGATGATATCATGCTTGTTTTGCGTTGTGCAGCCTGCAGAAAAAAGCTGCTTCGTTATGACAAAATAGGACCGGGAGAACTCTTGCGCTGTCATAAGGCACGCATTGATAAATTTTACAATACCTATGAACATCAGGGAAGACTGTACTGTTCCTGTGGCCGGGACATTGGTATAGATAAAGGCAGTTTTTTCAAAATGATAGGCAAGTCTTTCACCTACAAGGGGACCAAAAGGAACAGATAATCCAGGCAGTTCGTCCAAATCTGCCAGAGGGTAGTAATGCGACAATCAAGTCGGCTACATATCAGCCTGTGGACAATTTTCTATCTTGCACTGCTGGCTGTGGATACGACTCCGGCTATTGCTGTACATCGGCCGACTGACCTTCAGGAGAGGGTGGTTCGGGTCGGAGCCTATGAGAATCCTCCCAAATTTTTTTATGATCCCCAGGGCGGACTAAGGGGCCTTTTTCCCGATCTTCTGCAATATGTAGCAGAAAGAGAGCATTGGCGAATTGAGTGGGTACCGGGAACCTGGCTGGAAGGACTTGCCAACTTGCAGGCAGGCAGAATCGATATCATGCCAGATGTGGCATATTCATTGGAAAAAGCTGGACGGTATGCATTTACCAATGAGGTTGTTTTTCTTAACTGGGCTACATTGTATACCAGGCCAGGAATTGAGGCTGAAAATATACCGGCGCTGGAGGGCAAGCGTGTTGCCACCATGCGGGGCAGCATACACACCAATGGTGAACAGGGCATCTACAGGCAGGTAGAACGCTTCAAGGTGAACTGCACCATCTGTGAGTATACAAATTATCAGAATGTCTTTCAGGCATTACAGGAAAACCTGGCTGATATTGGCGTGGTGAACAGGCTTTTTGGCCGTCTTTTCCAGAAAAAATATGATGTGGTTCCGACCACCATGGCCTTTGATCCGGTCCACATCAAATTCGCCTTCCCGCTGCATGGGGCTGATACGCCATATTTCAAAAAAGTTCTGGACCGTTATCTGAAACAGGCCCATCTCAATCGGAGCGATCCGGTTCGGCGTATCATTGACAGTTATGTCAATGATCAGAGTCCGCCACCGGTTACACAGGCCGGACAGCCGGTATTCCTCAATACAGTCGAACAGGCCTGGGTGAAGAGGCATCCTGTTATCCGCCTTGGCATTGATCCGGAATTTGCTCCATTTGAGTATTTTGACAGTCATGGGCGCTACAGTGGTTTTGCCTCGGATTATATTGCCCTGTTGAGCAAGCGGTTGGGCCTGCATATTGAGGTTGTCCCGGATCTCAGCTGGCAACAGGTGGTTGATCGGGCAGAGAAAGGCGATATTGATCTTCTGGCCGCCATTGGTTTTTCCCGGAAACGTTCGCGATTCCTCTCATACACGCTTCCATATCTCGGGTTTTACCGGATGGTATTCTGCCGGTCGGATGAGCCATTTATCTCTGGTCCAGAAGACCTTGCTGATAAAAAAATTGCGGTTCAGGCCAATACATCGCATTCGGCATGGCTGGAAGAACATACCCGATATGTGGCCCACACCTATGATACACTGAAAGAGACAATTTTAGCCGTGTCAAGGGGTGAAGAAGATGTTCTGATCGGCAATCTTGCCGTCTGCACTTACTGGATCAGAACACTTAATATCACCAACCTGCGAGTTGCGGCTCCGGTTTCTCTTGAAAGACAACTTCTCTACATGGGTGTCCGCAAGGATTGGCCCATACTTGTTTCCATCCTCAATAAAGGCATCAGTTCAATAACGCCCCGGGAGGCGGAACAGATCAGGAATCGTTGGCTGGCGGCTGGTTATGCAGTCGGCGTTTCAAAAAGGAAAATTTTTATCAGGGTTGCCCTGGTGGCCGTGACCTGTCTTTTTGCAATTGGATTTCTCTGGTTCTGGAACACGAGATTGCAGAGGGAGGTCAGGGGGCGCCAGGAGGCGGAGGATGCCTTGCTGGAGGTACAGAAAGGATTGGTCGAGACGGTTAATGAACGGACCCGTGAACTCGCGGCCAATAAAAAATATCTGCAGGCAATATTTGATGCTCCCCGTGAGGCTATTTTCCTTCATGACCCCCAAACAGGTAAGATTGTTGATGTGAACATGACTGTGGAGACGATGTTTTCGCTCAGTCGGGACGAGGCCCGTGAACTAAGCATCACGGATATCAGTTTAGGCCACAGTCCCTATGGCCCTGCCGAAGCCCATGAAAAAATACGTCTTGTTTTAACGCAGGGCCCACAGACCTTTGAGTGGCTTTCCAGGCGAAGGACAGGCGAACTGTTCTGGACAGAGGTCAGTCTCAGTTTGATAACAGACGGTGATCGGTCCTTTATTCTTGCCGTGGTTCGAGATATTGACGCGAAGAAAAAAGCCGAACAGCAGTTGATTACCGAGCAGGAGCGTTTGGCTGTCACCTTGCGTTCCATAGGAGAGGGAGTGATTTCCACAGATAAAAATGGGGCAGTGGTTCTGTTAAACCGTGTTGCCGAAGAGCTGACAGGATGGCAATGTGATGATGCCATTGGACGTCCCTGCGCACAGGTTTTGTATCTGGTCGATGGCGAAGGTCATTCTCTTGGCAACAAGCCCTTGAATCATGTCTTTGATACGGGTCAGCGGATGGACTGTATCGACAACACGCTGCTCATCAACCGAGACGGCACACAGCGTCCTGTTGCTGCAAGTTGTGCGCCAATCAGGAATCGTGATGGTCGCGTTTTCGGGGTGGTCTGGGTTTTCAGGGATGTCAGTAGCGAACGACGCATGGAAGAAGAATTGCTCAAGATCCGTAAACTGGAATCCATCGGCGTGCTCGCCGGAGGCATTGCTCATGATTTTAATAATATTCTTACAGCGCTTCAAGGGAATATAGACCTGGCCCTTCGCCTGGATCGGATGGGTGAAGCAGTAGAGCCTTTGCTGGGGGATGCCCTGACGGCGTGCGGGAGAGCTGTTCAACTGACCAGACAGCTCCTTACCTTTGCCAAGGGCGGAGAGCCTATTCGGGAAACAGCTTCACTTGGTCAGTTGATTCGGGAATCGGCAGAGTTTGTCCTCCATGGCAGCCGTGTGTCCTGTCACTATTCTTTTTGTGGCGATTTGTGGCTTGTTGATGTAGACCGGGGGCAGATCAGCCAGGTCATTCAGAACATCATCATCAATGCACGCCAGGCCATGCCCGATGGTGGCGAGATAGCAATTACATGCAGCAATGTGCGTATTGAAGATGGTGCTCTGGTGCCGGGCCTGGCACCAGGTAGATATGTATGTATCACCATCAAGGATCAGGGAACCGGGATCGCTTCTGAAATACGTGATCGTATCTTTGATCCCTTTTTTTCCAGGCGTGAAGGAGGCAGTGGCCTGGGCCTGGCCATCTGCCATTCCATTATTACAAGACATCATGGCGGAATATTTGTTGATTCTTCCGAGGGCAGGGGAACCGTGTTTAATATCTACCTGCCCGCTTCTAAGACAGATATGCTTCCGGAGGACGAAAACAGCATGGACGAGCAAAAATCCGTAATCCAGCCGGGAAAAATCCTGGTCATGGATGATGATGA
>JAADCZ010000095.1 GCA_013154175.1 Thermodesulfobacteriota bacterium | reverse complement strand
CTTCCGTGGGGTGTTGGAAGATTCCAGTTCATGAAGAAAACGTCGAAACCCTCACGGAAAAGATAGACTATAACCGTTCCGGCAAGAAGGGTGAGGGATGCCAGATGAAAAATGAATATGGCAACCGCTACCGTGGCAGACTCCCCGATTCCCAATATGGTCAACCCCATGAATATGGCCAACAAGACTATTGTTGCAGGGATTATGGGTAGCTGCGGAATTATGGAATGCAGATAGGCCATGCCCTCTGATGCGGAAATGACCGATGTGGCTATGTAGGACAAAAGGGTGAGGCTTGCGGCAAGGGACGCCATGGATTTGCTGGTGGTGTTTAAAAGTGCATTGTATGCACCACCGTTTAGGGGCAGGGCGCCAACGACCTCACCGTATATCTTCCTGAAAAGATAAAGGACCCAGGCCACTAGTAAGAGAGCAATCCAGGCATACTTTCCTGAAGCCGCAATGGACAGGGCCGATACGTACAGAACCGACGAGGTGATGTCGTTTCCGCAGATGGCAGTGGCCTGAAGCTCATTAAGCTTTTTTGTCTTTGGAATGTTACTCATGGCTCCACGATTGTTTGTATCCAGCCTTTTTTATCATGCCCTTCAAAGCTGTGCCAATGTCTTTTTTCAAGAAAAATTACAAAAATCAAAATTTTGTGAAGTTATAAAAGGTAATGGATTGTTATTTTCCTCACACCTCTATCATGGGAACTTTTACGATTATTTCAACCATAGTCTAAAAATATTTAAAAAATAATTTCACGAGACGATAAAAGAAATAAATGGAACTGGATATTGGATTTATGGGAAAAAAGCTCTCATCGACTTCTGAATTGGCCCTTTTGGAGCCAGACCAAACAAATGGGCTCAAGGCCGACTCGGAACTGGAAAAAACGCTGGAAGACAATCTGACTGGCAGAAACCTGGCAGGGGTCAACCTTTCCGAGGCAAATCTCAGAAATAAGATTTTTTTGAGGGCAGACCTTACTGGCGCCATATTGTCAGGGGCAGATATCACCAAGGCGGATTTTAGCGGAGCCTTTCTCGCTGATGCCCACCTCGAGCGAGTCAAGGCACCAATGGCCAGTTTCGGGATGGCCAACATGAAAAGGGCCTGCTGCTTCGGAGCAGACTTCAATCATGCAACCTTCATCAAGGCCGACCTTGAAGGAGCAGACTTCAGGTGCGCGGACCTTCGCGGGGCCCGACTGAGGGAGGCCAACTTGAAGGATGCAGACTTTACTGAGGCAAATCTCAAGGGCGCAGATCTTTCCAAATGCAATGTGGAAGGGGCAAACTTCAACAATGCCGACATGAGAAATTCCAGGCTGAGATTGCTGTCTGGATACAAGAAGGCAAGTTGGATAGGCACTGATTTCAGAAACGTCAACTTTGCCGGAGCATATCTTCTAAGACGTTTTGCCACAGACCAGAACTACATAAAGGAGTTCAAGGAATCTGGAAGGTTTGCAAGGTTCCTTTACTATTTGTGGCTCATCAGTAGCGACTGTGGACGGAGCATGACCAGGTGGTGTTTCTGGATAGTGGGCCAGATAATATTCTTTGCCTGGCTCTATTCCATTGTTGGAGTGGATTATGGCCCGCATCCAACACCCATTTCAGACCTCTACCTCAGCGTAGTGACCCTAACGACTCTAGGTTTCGGTGATGTGGTCCCCAAAAATGCCGCTGGCCAGTTCATTGTCATGTTCGAGGTGATAACGGGTTACATGATGCTAGGGGGGCTACTTTCCATTTTCAGCAACAAGATGGCTAGGAGAGGAGAATAAGTTGGGTTTCTTTAAAAATATATTCAAAAGAAAAAAGGAAGATCCCGACCAAAGACTGCGGGAGCTTCTTGAGGATTATGAACTGCCTTCCTTTCCAAATTCGGTCATGAAGGTCCTTGAAATGTTGAGGGACCCAGATGCACCCCTCAAAGACATCTCGAGGCTCATCGAGGCAGACCCGGGAATGCATGTCACTGTTCTGAAGACGGTTAATTCTGCAGCATTCGGGTTGTCTCGCAAGATAGGAAATATTCAGCATGCAATAAGTCTCTTGGGGAAAAACAGGTTAGAATCCATCATTTTGCCCATAGCTGTCAAAAATGCCGTTCCCAAAATTGAGCTATACTGTCTCAATCAGCAGGACTTCTGGAAGATTAGTGCCAAAAGGGCCTGTCTGGCAAAGGCAATAGCCGGCATATTGCATCCAACCAGCCAGGCAGAGTGTTTTACTGCGGGGCTGCTTCAGGATATGGCAGTGCCGGTACTCCTGCACATAAAGGAGAAGAAATACTGCATGACACTTGAGATGTGGAATGAGGATACGGGTTCCAGTCTCGAAAAGCTCGAGAGACAGACCTTTGGCCTCGATCACCAGGGGGTCGGGGCGCTCATGGCAGAAAAGTGGCAGTTCCCCACAGATCTTCTAGAGGCAATACTTCATCATCACAATACGGATGATTCAAGAACTTCTGTTCCAAAGGCGGTGACAGCCGTGTCCCAGATTCGATACAGTCAGGAGCTCGCAGATGGCGTCTGTGACGAAGCCATGCTGACAGTGTTGGAGGAGACCCTTGATATCAGCCCTTCGGCCACTGAAAAGATATTGGAAAAGGCCAATATGGAGGCAAATGAATTTTACTCCATTTTTACCTCCTGATTGTTGAGGTATCACTTCAAGAGGTGGTGCCCCAGAATTCGTGCTGAAATCTCTTGATCACCTTTTTTAATGAACCTGTCTCCTTCAGGTGTTTGCGAAAGATGGTACTGGTTGGGCCTTCGTGGATCATTTTTTCCAAAATGGGCAGATAGTCTGAAGAGCCAAGCTCATGGAAGACAGGCTCAAGGGCCTTGATGGTGCGGGTGAGCATGTTCTTCATTGTCTTTTTCTCAAAGCGCTGTTGGTCCACAAAGAGGCCCTCTAGGCCATGACGGGCGGCCTGCCACTTGTTGTTCAAGACCACCTCGATATGCATTGGGAATTCAGATATGCTGTCTGTTGCAATGGCTGCAACGAGGGCCTGAATAAGGGCGCAGAGTGCTATTATTTGTTCAAAACGGGCTGGAATGTCGCAGATCCTCACCTCAATGGTTCCAAGTTCAGGACTTGGCCGCACGTCCCACCAGATGTCCCTGGGCTGATTTATGATGTGGCACTTCTTTAAAAGCTGTACCAGTTGGCAGTAATTGTCCCACGACTCCAGCACCTCTGGCATGCCAGACCGGGGAAGTGCGTCAAAGAGTTTTGAGCGAAAGGAGGCAAAGCCTGTATCCCTGCCTTCCAGATAAGGGCTTGACGCGCTCAGGGCTAGGAGCATGGGAAGAAAGGCCCTGAGTTTGTCGAAGACCTTTATAACTGTGTCCCCAGAATTCAGCCCAATGTGGCAGTGAAGCCCCTGGGTAATCAGCTGTTTGCCAACGATTTGCAACTCTTCGAGGATATTTTTGTATCTTGGGTCTGGATAGAGTTCCTGGTCGAGGTACGAGGAGAATGGGTGAAGGCTCGATGCAAAAAGGCAGCAGCCTTGATCTTCGGCGGTTTTTTCAAGAAATCTTATGGAGTCGCTCAGGTCTTGGGCAGCCTCCTTGATGTTGTTGCATACCCTTGTGTTCACCTCTACCATGGATTGAATGAATTCGGGTTTGATGCGTGTGGATAAATCCCTTGGAAGTATCTGCAAAATATCAACGGATTTGGAACAAAGTTCCAGGTTTGAAGGGTCCAGGAGCTGGAATTCTACTTCTATGCCAAGGGTAAAGTCCTTGCTCCTGTTGAATGAAATGTCTGTCACTGAATTATATCTCCTTTGAGGCTCCGTATCCAAACCCGTTATTTCAGGGCTCGGAGTGCACAGTTGGCAAGAAAGGCTGCACCAAGGGGTAACACCTCTTCGTCAAAGTCAAATCCAGAGCTGTGGGCTGGTGCATCATTGCCATCCTTTCTTGCTCCAAATCTTACAAAGCAACCAGGGACCTTTTCAAGGTAAAAAGAGAAGTCCTCGCCCCCGAGACTGGGAATGGGGTAGGGGATGACCCCGTCATCACCCACCAGTTCAAGGGCAGCCTGCCTTGCTATTTTTGTTGCCTCTGGAGAGTTTATCACAGGCGGGTAGTGATCGGGGTATGAGATATCGACCTTAACCCCAAAGGCAAGCTCCGTGGCCTTCGCGCAAGACTCCACCACCTGAAAGAGGGCCTGCCTGATCTCAGGGCTGGTGGTCCTCATGGTACCCTTCAAGATGGCCTTGTCGGCAATGGCATTCGGGGCCGTGCCAGCCTTTATTTCTCCAATGGAGACAAGTGCCGGGTATTGGGGGTTTATCCTTTTGTTTATCGCAGACTGAAGCCCCACAACGAGGTTGCACGCTGCAGTGATGGCGTCTGCAGCTTCATGGGGTCTGGCTGCATGGCCTCCTCGGCCAAGCACTGCTATCTTGAGTCCGTCTGCAAAGGCGCAGATGAGGCCTTCCTGGACGGCAATTTTCCCTACAGGAAAGTGGGTATCTATGTGGCCTCCAAAGATATAGCGGCACCCTTCCAGACACCCTGCCTCGATCATCTCCTTGGCCCCTCCCTGGCCCTCTTCTGCCGGCTGGAAAAGTAGTCGAACCCGCCCCTTGAAAACGCCAGTCTCCTTCAAAAGGCGCGCACAGCCAAGAAGCATGGCCACGTGTCCATCATGGCCACAGGCGTGCATGAAGCCCGGCCTTTGGGAGGAAAAGTCCAAGCCCGTTCTTTCCTGAATGTGAAGGGCGTCCATATCCGCCCTGAGGCATACCACATCCTTTGCTTCCGGATTGCCAACTTCGGCAATTATCCCTGTCTGGGCAACGTTGTCACGATAGGAAATTCCTAGTTCATCCAAGATGGAGGCAATGAAACGGGACGTTTCCACCTCCTGAAAGGCGGGCTCAGGGTGGGCGTGAAGGTGTCTGCGTATGGACGAAAGCCATGAACTGAGATCCCTGGCCCTTGCGAGAAGAAATTTTCCTGAATCTCTGCCTGGAGTCATGGTTATTCTAACGCCTTCTTGAAGAAATTTGGCAGACAAAAGGCTGCCTTCAGAATTTCCCTATTAAAATAATACATTGCTTCGTAATGTTCACGGGGTAGGGGGGCCTGGTCTGAAATTTTGATTTCCTTCTTGGAGGCAATGACCCATGACCAAAATCCCCCTGGATAGGTGGGCACAGGAGCCGTGTAGAAACGGACATCTTGAAATCCAGCCTCCAGAAGGTCGGCCTTGATGGATCTGATTATATCAGTGTGGTAGATGGGGGATTCGCTTTGGGCGCAAAGGATACCCCCTTCCTTCAGTGCCTTGTGGCATGATGAGTAAAACTTTTTGGTGAATAATGCCTTTGCAGCCCCGATTGGGTCTGTTGAGTCAACCAGGATGACATCGAGTTGATTGTCCAAGCCTTGGAGTATCTTGCTGCCATCTTCGAAGACAACTTCCACCCTTGGGTCATCGAGGCCCTTTGACAGGCGTGGAAAGAACCTCCTCGCTACCTCCACAACTTCTCTATCTATCTCGCACAGGGTTACCCCTCTTAGCCCTGGGTACTTGAGGGCCTCTCTCACTGCCCCTCCGTCGCCTCCCCCGATTATCAGAACATTCTCGCTCCCTGGGTGAATGTGGAGGGGAGGGTGTACCAGCATTTCATGGTAGATGGCCTCATCTCGCTCAGTGGTCATCACCAGGCCATCCAGCAACAGAAGCCTGCCAAATTCTTCTGTCTCGAGTACGTCTATTTGCTGGTACTCGGACCTGTTGCTGTAGAGGGTCCTTTTTATCTTCAAGGTTAGACCAGCATTTGGAGTATGTTTCTCTGTGAACCAAAGTTCCATGATTGCAACCTCTAGGGGCGTCGTTCACTCTTTTTGTGGCAGAAAAGACACCTGTATTTGGGTGGATGATCCTTTGGAAGGGGCATGCCCCCCTCCTTTGAATGGCACTGTTGGCATTTCTTTTCCGCCTCCTTCTTGGGCATGTCGTAGAAGGCCTTGTGATTTTCGTCGTAGGGTATCTTGGCCGTGGTTTCCGGGGGTGCCATCCACAAGAAAATCAGAATTGCAGCAGACACCGCCAGAAAAAGGATGTTGTAGATGGTTGCCTTTTTTTTGTTCATGAGCCCAGCTTCTCCTGAAGATATTGGGAAATCTTTTTCCTGATAGCCTCTCTTTTGGTTCCCTCTGGGAGCCTCTGGATAATAGTCTCTATGTAGTTGCGTTCAACTATTATCTTGAGGGAGAGTTTAAAGTTTATGTCATAGAGCCAGCTCAACCGCATGACCATGAAGTCCAACTGATTCTTTACATATTCAAGGTGAACTATGTGACCCTCCAGAAAGTCCTTCATCACATCTGCTGAGATGTCCTCCCCCTGGGGAAGACCCAGATTGATGTCTTCTGCCCCCTTGCCAAGGCGATAGAAGGTGTCGAACACGCGCCAAATGTCTATTTTGTCTGCATCACGGACTATCTGGGCAAGTGTCAGCCTGATGCCCTCGAAGTCTTCGGGGATGGAGAGCTTGTTATGGATGAATATGGCATCGAGAACCGCCTCCCTTTCCTGGGGGGCAAGGCCGTTTAGGATGCCTTCCTTCTTGAGTGTCTCCACACTTAGGCGTGCATGGTCGTCAGAACGGGCATCCACGAAGGTCTTGTATGTGGCAAATTGGGGAAGTCTGCCAATGTCATGGAAGAGTCCACAGATTTCTGCAAGGAAAACGTCCTTTTCCTTCAGTTTCAGATCCAGCGCCAGGGTCTTGGAAAGACCCCTGACCTTTTGGCTATGGCGAAGTTTCAGGCCAATGGCCTGCCTGTCCCTGTCCGGGGCGCCAGATATAAAACCCCTGGCAAAGGTGCCAAACCATCTCTGATAGGGAAGCATTCGCCTTTCCAAATCTACACCTCCACTTTTTGCCTGGGTGCCTTGGCCCTTGCAACAATGATAATGTCAGAATCATCATTGGTCTGAAACACCCTTATGAGCCCCCTTTTGGCAAGTTCCAGGATGGCCAGAAATGTAACTATCACAACCATACGCTCCATGGTATCTGGGAAGAGGCTGAAAAAGCTGAGCCTTCCCCGGGCCTTCACCAGTTGTTCGATGTCCTTGATGCGATCTGAAAGTTTTATCCTGGCCTGTTCTATTTCTATCGTTCTTGGAAGATTACCACCCTTTAGCACCCGCCTGAAGGCCTCTACCAGCTGGATTATGTTCACATCGAGGAGCTGCTCCCCTTCATCAGCCTCCTGGGCCTTGGATTCCAGGGGAGGTTTTTCATTTATAAAGACGTCCCTTCCCAGAATTGGACAAAGATTCAGCCTGTCTGCAAGCTCCTTGGCCCTTTTCAGCTCTGTAAGGGCAATGGTTATCTGGAGCCTCGGGTCTTCGTCGTCATCGGTTTCAGACTCCTTCTGGGGAAGGAGCATTCTGCTCTTTATATGAATAAGTGTGGCAGCCATGAGGAGGTACTCAGCTGCCACCTCTATGTTAAGTGCCTTTAGCAGTTCAAGGTATTCAAGGTACTGGTTGGTGACAAGGGAGATGGGTATGTCGGTGATATCGAGCTTGTTCTTCGTTATCAGGTGTAGGAGCAAGTCAAGGGGGCCTTCAAAGACCTCTAGTCTGACCTTACATTCCGGCTCCACAGGGCCTCCCTTGCCTGGGCCATGGTCTTTTGGGCCTCTTTTCTGGCCCGTTCCCCACCTTCCTTGAGTATCTCATGGATTGTGTCCGAAGATTTGGAAAACTTCTCCCTCTTCTCCCACACAGGCTCGAGAAACTCCACAATTGCCTTTGCAAGCTCCTTCTTGCATGCGACACAGCCAAGCTTTGCAGCCTTGCAATCGGCTACAATCTCTTTAAGGCGCTCTTCTGGAAGGTAGAGCTTTAAGAGGTTGAATGCCACGCAACGTTTTTCAGGGTCACCAGGGTCTGACTTTCTTGGCCGCTCAACATCGGTGACCATGGTCATGATCTTTTTTGTCACCTCTTCCGGCGAGTCAGAGATGAATATGGAGTTTCCATAGCTCTTGCTCATCTTTCTGCCATCGAGGCCAGGAAGTTTTGGGGTCTCGGCAAGTAGCGCGTCTGGCACAGGGAAGATTTCACCGTAGAGGTAGTTGAATCTCCTTGTAATCTCCCTTGTAAGCTCGACGTGGGGAAGCTGGTCGATTCCTACCGGCACCTTGTTGGCCTTGTACATGATGATGTCTGCAGCCTGGAGTACCGGATAGCCAAGGAATCCGTAAGTGGAAATGTCCTTGTCCTTAAGCTGCTGCTTCTGTTCCTTGTAGGTTGGGTTTCTTTCAAGCCATCCAAGGGGTGTAATCATGGAAAGAATGAGGTGGAGTTCTGCATGTTCCTTTATGTCTGACTGGATGAAAAGGGTTGCCTTCTCCGGGTCGATGCCAACGGCGAGCCAGTCGAGGACCATGTCCACTATGTTTTCTGGTATCTCCCAGGCATTTTTGTAGTTGGTGGTAAGGGCGTGCCAGTCGGCAACAAAGAAGAAACATTC
Organism: Thermodesulfobacteriota bacterium; assembly: GCA_013154175.1. Taxonomy (GTDB): domain Bacteria; phylum Desulfobacterota; class Dissulfuribacteria; order Dissulfuribacterales; family QOAL01; genus JAADCZ01. The sequence continues at coordinate 1,110 of JAADCZ010000095.1, read as the reverse complement.
ATACTCCTCTTGGAGGCGTTTCCAGTTGTCGAGCACACCGTGAAGGTGGCCCAGGTGTAGCTTTCCAGATGGACGCATTCCACTCAGGCAGCGTTTTTTCATGGTTAGAACTATCCTTTCTCTTATTGATTATATGATTGGGCCTATTAGGAGTCTGTTGGCGTAATTGATGAGCGGGACTATAATTCGGTCCGTAACCCCTGTAAAGATAAGCACCAGAAGAATTATGAATCCGTAGCGTTCAAGGGCCTCATAGTGGTGAAGCATGTTTCTGGGAAGAATCCCGGCAAGGACCTTGCTGCCATCAAGGGGCGGAATGGGTATGAGATTGAAGACCGCAAGGCCTATATTTATCTGAATGCTCACAAAGGCCATGTATAGAAGCGGGCGCATTATGTAACCAAAGGATGGGTCAACGGTGGTTAGCGGCCCTATGAGGGATTTTAGTATGAGTGCGCTTACAACTGCCGTAAGGATGTTTGCCGTTGGGCCTGCCAGGGCCACCCAGATCATGTCTCTTCTTGGGTTTTTGAAGTTTAGGGGGTTTACAGGAACGGGTTTTGCCCAGCCAATCATCTGGGTAAGGAAAAATACCAGGGTTCCAATTGGGTCCAGGTGCTTTATTGGGTTGAGGGTCAGCCTGCCCATTGCCTTTGCAGTTGGGTCTCCAAGTTTCCATGCCGCCCACCCGTGGGCCACCTCGTGGATGGTGACTGCAAAGAGTATTGGAGGGGTCAGGATGAGAATTTTCTGGATAAGTGAAGGAATATCTGTCATGTGGGGTGTTCTCCAAATTTTTTCTTGACGAACTCGAGCTCTTGTTCCTTTGAGTGTATGCGTCCGTCTAGTCTTTCTTCCCTGAGGCTTTCAAGGATATTACGATAAAGGGGGCCTGGCGTAAAGCCAAGCCTCTTTAAGTCGTCGCCGGTAATTTCAGGTTTTACCCTGGAAAGCTCGGTAATGTATCTGGAAATGGCCTGTCTGGCATCTCCCTTTGAAAGGGCCATTGCGTAAAGGAGAAACTCTGTGTCTTGCCCCTGAAGGATTCTTACTATCTGGCTGTTTTTTATCTGGGGAGATTTTTCGATTTTTTCAATTACCTTTTTTGCC
>JAADCZ010000090.1 GCA_013154175.1 Thermodesulfobacteriota bacterium | reverse complement strand
AGCGACATCCTTGCGGGCATGATGGATGCCTATGCCTCTGTTATTTCAAACAATCTCAATATAGTCATGAAGTTTCTCACTGCGGTGACCATAGTACTCATGCTTCCAAACCTTGTGGCAAGCATCTATGGAATGAATATCGAGCTGCCCTTTCAGCACAATCCCCATGCCTTCTTCATCACAATGGGGTTGTCTTTCCTCATGTCGGCCTTTGTAGTCTATATCTTCATCAAGAAGAAGATGTTCTGAGTTTAAATGGATCAATTTGCCAAGGAAAAAAGAGAAAGGAGCCCGGAGAAAGAGGCTTGGATAGCCAACTTTTACACTGAAAATCACCTGGCCTACGAGGCCTTTCCCCGGGAGGTGGCCTCGCCAGAGCAGCTCAGGTTCATGGTGTACACCGAGCCCGAGCAGCTGTACTACCCTTGCTCGGACCGCACCTTCAATGCCATCATAAACAAGACTGACACCGACTGGCTCATAATGAGCTATATGAAGGTGTGGGAAAAGATCAAGCCCCTTATCACCTCGGTAATCGAAGACGAATACAAAAAGGAATTTCTCCTTAATCTTCTCCACATAAAGTTTCGACATGACACTGCCTCCCTTGTCATGCTTCCTTCCAGGATAGAAAAACGTCTGGTTCACATATTCATAAGGGTCAGTGAGATTGACAGGCCCCTTGCCAGGCGAAAGGAAGAGATGAACAGGAGGGTGAGCGCCCTTCTAAACTCTAGGGCGTATGAAGAGGCCATAAATGACAGGGCAGGGTTGTCACTAGAGTCGGATTCGCCCCTGGATGAAATAGGGCTAAGGATAAGTTTTCTCAAGTTGAAGAGGCTCTTCAGTCTGGCCTTCAATCTTGAAAAGGTCATGGCAACATCTGATCTCACAAAGGAAAAGCTCATGGACTATATGTCCACGGAGGTCTCTGGCTCTGGATGGGATCACCTTGAAGAGACCTTGCGGGCATGGCACAGGGATCAGCAGTGGCACTACATTTTGTGGAAGAGCCCCCTTGCAGGCTCCATACTTTTGGACCTTGAGATAATCAAGTTGCTGGTGCGCTTTGGTGTAAAGGTCATAATTTCCGTCAAGCATGCCTTTTATTTCGATGAGATAACAATGGCGGACATCATGGAGGATCCCTTCCTGGCAGACAGATTCAAGATTGCCGAGATTATTACTGAGCGGAATATCTCAAAGAATGACCTTCTGGACAAACTAAAGAGCGACAAGACCATCTTCGTAATCGACGACGGCACCCAGGAAAGATTCAACCCCCTTCTCACCTCAGTGACATTTGCAAGGGCCTTCAAGGAGGCAGATGAAGTAATCATCCGCTCCCCCAATGACGCCTGGTGCATAGAAAGGTCGAGTTTCAGCTACACGCGAAACATGATGTTGAGGAACCTGGATGTCACGGATCATCTGGTCATAAACTTCAAGCCCAAGCACCCAAAGGCAATTCGTTTTTCAGAGGCAGACCTTCGTGCAAAGGCAGAGGCTCTCATCTATCATCTGAAGATGGAAAAGCGTAAGGGCAAGACCATCATGTTTTACAGTGCCATAGTGGGCAGCATCCCAGGCCAGCTCGAGATGGCCAAGAAGATACTCAAGGTCTTTGTCAATCATCTACGCCAGAAACACAAGGACGTGGTAATCATAAATCCTGCAGAACATTTTGAGCCTGGAATGGATGCAGATGACCTCATGTACATGTGGGAGATTGTGCAAAGAAGTGGTCTCATTGACATATGGCGCTTTCAGACTTATGAGGATATTGAGAAGGCCTTTGAACTAATGGGTGAAAAGGTGCCGCCTGAGTGGGTTGGAAAGGATGCGACCTACAGCACCGGGTGCACAAAGGAGATGCAGATAGCAAGGGAGGTGCAAAAGGAGCATCCTGAAATGCAGATAATCGGCCCGCCCTGGGAAAAGTTTCTTAGACGAAAGGAGTACGGGGTAGGAAAACTCTACGACAGGACCTTAGGAGACATTTCGTGAAATTATGTTGAGCAAAAACATAGATTTTGAAGACAATACTGTAATCATTGATCTTTTTGGAGAACATGGCAGTAACCTCAAACTTATAGAAGACAGGCTTGGCGTTGATATCCAGACTAAGGGAAATCAGCTAACCATCACAGGGGATGCAGCAGGCATCGATCTTGCCCAGCGTGCCTGTCTCCAGTTGTACGGTCTCCTGCAAAAGGGATATCCCCTCGAGTCCAAGGATGTGGAATTTGCAATCGGCATCCTCAGTGAAGACCCAAAGGCCCAGATAGCCGATATCTTCCTGGATAACCTCACCATAAAATCAGGGCGCAAGAAGATTTCACCTAAGAGCCTTGCCCAAAAGTATTATGTGGAGGCAATAAGGAAGAATGATATAGTTTTTGGAATTGGTCCGGCTGGAACCGGCAAGACGTACCTTGCAATGGCAATGGCCATTTCTTTTCTGCTCAGCGACGAGATTGCCAGAATCATCATGGTGAGGCCGGCAGTCGAGGCTGGCGAAAGGTTGGGCTTTCTTCCTGGTGACCTCGAAGAGAAGGTGAATCCGTACCTTCGCCCCCTTTATGATGCCCTTTATGACATGCTTCCCTTTGACAGGGTTGCCAGACTCCTTGAAAGGGGCATCATCGAGGTGGCTCCTTTGGCCTTTATGAGGGGGCGTACCCTGAATGATGCCTTTATCATCCTGGATGAGGCACAAAATACCACCTCCAGCCAGATGAAGATGTTCCTTACTAGAATAGGCTTTGGTTCAAAGGCGGTTATAACCGGAGACATAACCCAGATAGACCTTGACGACAGGAGCGAATCTGGGCTTGTAGAGGCAAAGAGGCTCTTGAAGGATATTAAAGGAATTCGCTTTTGCACCTTCTCAAAGAAGGATGTGGTAAGGCACCCCCTTGTTAAGAGAATAATCCAGGCCTACGAGGAAGACGAAGAGAAAAAGAGAAAGAGGGCCGCATAAGATGGCTGTCTCAGTCATAGTGGATTATCCAGAAGCCTTTTCTGCCACTTGCATAAAGAGGGCGGCTGAGAGGCTCCTTCGTATCTGTGACCTTTCTTCCAAGGAACTGAACATCCTTCTTACAAGTAATGAGAAGATCCGGCAGATAAATGAAAAGTGGTTCAATCGCCCCTGGCCTACGAATGTTATCTCCTTTCCCATGGATGAACCAGGGGAGCTTGGAGACATTGTCATCTCCATTGACAAGGCCCGTGAAGAGGCAGAGGCCGGGCTTACGAGTCTTAGAAACAGGCTGATTGAGCTTTTGATTCATGGGCTCGTGCATCTTTTGGGTGAGGATCACGAGCTTGGCCCAGAACATGCCAAACGCATGGAACAGAAAGAGTTTGAACTTAGAAAGAGGCTTTTCAGGAGGGATCTAATGGCAGATCTTTGCATAAACGTGGATCATGTGGCAACCATTCGCCAGGCAAGGGGAGGCGTTGAGCCAGACCCTGTGGTTGCAGCAGGTATAGTCGAGCTTGCTGGGGCAGACGGAATCGTTGTTCATCTTCGGGAAGACAGGCGTCACATTCAGGACAGGGACGTGCGCCTTCTAAGGCAGATCGTCCAGACGAGGCTCACCCTGGAGATGGCAGCAACCGACGAAATGATTGGCATTGCAACAGAGATAAAGCCAGATATCGTCACCCTCGTTCCAGAGAAGAGACAGGAGCTCACAACTGAAGGAGGGCTTGACGTCAAGGGGCTCAAACAGTCCATCACCGAGGCAGTCAAAAGGCTTCATGATGCAGGGATCCCTGTAAGCATTTTTATTGACCCTGAAAGGGATCAGATAGAGGCTGCTGCACGGACAGGTGCCGAATGCATAGAGATACACACTGGCCGCTATGCAGATGCGCCAGATGAGGATTCCCGTGACAGGGAGTTTGAGCTTATAGTTGAGATGGCGCGGTTTGCATCTGATCTTGGCCTCAGGGTCCATGCTGGCCATGGGCTCAACTATCAAAATACCGGCAGGCTTGCCGCAGTCAGTGACATAGTGGAGTTCAGTATTGGTCATTCGGTGATTTCCCGCTCCGTGTTCGTTGGCATTGAACAGGCAGTCAAGGACATGTTGGCCATTGTCAAGGGCCACTAATATGAGATGATAATTGGCCTGGGAATAGATGTGGTCAAGATACCAAGGGTGGTCAAGGCAGTAGACCGTTTTGGTGACTCTTTCTTGAACAGGGTGTTTTGCCCAGAAGAGATTCGGTGGTGCAAAAGGAAAAAGGACCCTTTCCCTTGCTATGCAGCGCGTTTTGCAGCCAAGGAGGCCGTGGTAAAGGCAATGGGGACGGGGTTTTCCCAAGGGATAACCCTGCGGCAAATATGTGTTAAAATCCTGGAAAGTGGAGCTCCTGCCATTTTTTTAAGGAAAAGGGCCAAGGAGAAGGCCCTGGCCCTTGGCATCAAAACCTTTCATATTTCACTCAGCCACGACACAGACACTGCAGTAGCTGTTGCAGTAGCTGAAGGGGAAGTTCCCTGATATTAAGTAAGATTTAAGTGGAGTTACAACAAAAGAAAAACCGCGGCATGCCGCGGTTTTTTTGTTTCAAAATGTTGGCTTTGGTGTCCAAGGAGGTCATCCGCTGCCAGTGGTCTCACTTAAACCCTTTGACTGGCAGCGGATTGTGTCTTGGACTTCGTTTTTACTGTTTCATGAATGTCTCCCACTGCTCTGCATTGGGTGCAGTGAGATAGTTGGTGTCCACTGCTGCAAACTCTCCAGAGTGGTTTACCTTTACGGTAATGAAGCCGCCACTCTGGCCAAGAATTACAGCCTCTGGGTCCTTGGAAAACCCGCCTTTTTCCTCGGTCTTGGTGACAATTGTCGGATCTGCACCGGCATATGGCAACTTTATGATAACGGGTTCTTCCACTTCTTCATTGAAGCCAAGTTTCAGAACGTATCCGTGGGCCATTCCCTTGCCTTCGAGGTAGATTTCCTCTGCAGAAGGCTGGAATCCGCACTCGGCAATTTCGGGTTTCAGCTCCTCTGGGATGTAGAAATAGAGTTTCTGGTTCCAGGGGCTGTTCACGACCTGTCTTACATAGGTCATCTCACGTTCTTCGTCTGTGAGCAGACTCTGGTCTATCTCCTCTATTTCATGGCCCTGGATGGTTCCCTCGGCAACCATGTAGAAGAGCTCTTCTGCATGGTGCTTGCTAAGCTCCAGTATGGATTCTTCGCTTGCACCCAAGAAGTCCATGGCATCGATGTGCATTGGCTGGATGTATGCGACCTCGCCGTCAACCACGAAGAAACCGTCTGGGTTGTTGAGCACCATGCCGGCCCTCTTCATCCATATTGGCGCATCCTCTGGCACTGATTCTGGCTCATAGCGCAGCAGGCGATTTTCCTCGGTGAACCATGGTGGAGCCCAGGGAAGATAGGTGATCACCCTGTCAGTGATTCTGTGGGCACCTGGGTCCTTCCTGTAATCGCCATGGCAGTCATAGCAGGTCTTTGAGCCAAGGGCATACTCCTTGGGCTGTACTCCGTGGGAGTCGGAGAAGTAATGGGCTGCAAGGAATATGACTGGCTTTGGATCTGTCTCTCCCTCGGCCTTGAGCACCTTGATGAGTGCCTCCTGCATGGCCCTTACATCTTCTGGCCACCAGATGTCTGGGAACATATCTCCTGTGTGGTCAAAAATCACGTAGCCACTGTCTTTCAGGATGATTTTCCCGACCTCTGGATTGGCTGCATAAGTAGGATCATTTGGTGGAATTGCCGCAAGCTCAGACCTTGGGATGAGTCCGTAGGTCGCAGGCAGCCAGAAGGAGTCGATAGCGGCATTTATCTCCCTGAGGTAAAGGATCTTTGCACCGCCATAGGCAATGCTGCTCATGTTTGCATCTGGCTCTGGATTGACATCCACCCAGGTCATGATGGTAATTGGGTTACCAGTCGTAATCTGAGGATAACCGTTTCTTCCATTGGCGTAGTAAAGGGGTGGATAGGTCAGGTTATCGTTAACGGGGTCGAAGGACAGAGGTACTCCTTCGGCCTGGTACTGCTTCATGTTGAACTGGTACAGGAATTTCCAGAAATCAAAGTTCGGGTTCGTTGGCATTCCGTTGACCAGCAGCCCTGGATCAGATGAGGCATTGAGGTTGAAGTATTCGACCATCTGGCTAACGAAATCCGTTGGCACGATGTTTCCGCTGCCGTCAGCATCTATGCGCTGGGACACCATGTGGAAGTGTGGAATTCCGTAGCCAGGGGAAACGCCATAGACTGGGGACAGCTCATATTCCCCAGGGAATGCCATCAAAGACCAATCACCGCCTGGCAGCAGATTGTATCCGAACCTGTTGTCGAAGTTGCTGTAGTAGCCAAGGGTATCGTCGAAGGCACGGAAGCGCCAGGTCTTCCTGAAGGGAATATGGCAGGCCTCGCACTGGAGAACCGCGAGATGGCGAGCTGTGTTCTCACCAAATTTCTCCTCGTGGGCGACTGCAGGGTTTGGTGCATCTGGATGCCCGCCAGACAGGTGGCAGTACTCACATGTCTTTGGCTTTGGATTGTTATCGAGGTCATTCCTTACCATGTGGGCGGTGTCTGTGCCCTTGAGGAAGTTATGTTTTGCCTCGAGGTCTCCAGTTTCCCGCAGGTGGCAAGCACCACAGCCCATCTTGCCCTTGGAGAGATGCACTTCGTAACCAGGCTCTTCTGGGTTGTCTGTAATGTTTATATATCTACCGTTTTTCACCCAGTCGGCACACATTCCCAGGTTATAGGTCCTGGCCCTTGTCCAGTTACTGTTGTCGTGGTCCTTGGTCATGGCATGGCACTGACCACAAATCTTTACCCATTTGGGTGAGGAGGCATCTTCAACCCCTCCAAAGAGTTCGATTTTTAGGTTGCCATCTCCAAGGTCGGCCAGGTTGTAATAGGCCTTTGCCTGCCAATCGTCTCCATTTTTCACTATCTGGATGTAGGTAAGCGGGGTGCCGTCGCCATTCAGGTCGAGCCCCATGAGATTGGCTGTTGGCATATAGTTGAAAAACCCAGGGATGTATTCCCTCAGGGCCACTGAGATTTTCTCCACAGGAAGCTGACCTGTTTCCATTTCGGCGAAAACCTTGGCGATGTCAGGGGTGCCATCGGGTTTCATATAGGCAGGATTGCCCTGCATATATTGCTGAATGGCAAACATCATGGCGCCAACACCGCGACCGGTGTAGCCACTGTAGGCTATGCCCTGGCCTTCCATGAGGGGTGCGCGCATGTAGTCCCTGACCGAGCCATTGGAGTTGTCCCAGTCAGTGTAGAAAGCACCTTTCTTGTAACCTCTAAGGCCGAATGGGATCTGGCAAAGCTGACCAGTTGGCCACTTGATTTGATAGGCATAGATGAAATCGTTGAAAAACACGGACATCATCTGGTCCATTCCCGCATCGGGTGGCAGGAATCCATTTGCCTTCAGATACTCGAGGAACTGGGCAAAGAGCTCATCCAGTGCCTGTTTGGATGCGGCAAGGCGCTCCATCTCGTCAGCCGGACCAGCCGGATTGGCACAATATTCGGCCTTTAGACCATTTGGCCCCCAGATTCCAGGCACTACCTCAGGGGGAGCATAGAGGGCATAGGGGAGTTTTACCCCCTGGGCCTCGAGTTCCTTGAGCCTGTCTGTCCACATCTTCATCATTTCGCCAACATTCTTGGCAGGAAGCTGCATGAGGGCCATCATGTTGGTTGGCCTGGACATACGCTGCACGTGGTTTGTGTAATTGAGGGCGCTGTCGGCCTGAAGGCCGTCGTCCAGGGCCATACCCAGAGAGATTTTTTCAACCTTTCCATCCTTTCTCTGGGCAAATATCATGAGCCTTGGCCTGAATGTCTGCACCTTTAAGCCATCTGCAGCCCGATACTGATATGGCCCATTTGGGTCTATGTGGCACAGGAGACAGTCGGCTTCCATGATGCCGGATCTTTGCCAATCGACAGGTACAGGATCGCCAATGGCTGAAATGGTCTCATCTATGCTCATCCCACTGTTCAAGGCAAAGGTGGTTGCATCCGGGCTGTATGTGTAAAAATCGCGGTCATAGCTGTGGGTTGGTGTCAGAGACGGGTCATCATAGGGAGTGACCGTTCCATCAGCCTGCACGATTCCTTCAGCCGGGCCTCCACCTGGATGACACGAATAGCAGGTACCTATCTGGTCGTAGGTGGACTGGTCAAAGAAGTAGGGCTTTCCCTCGGTGGAAAATGGGTCATTCACGCTTCCTCTTACACTCTTAGCCGCCAACTGGCGGTAAGAGGGAGGTCACCATGCGCCATACTGGCCAGGTGACAGAAGGTGGCCATAGGCATTTGCCAGATACTTGTAGAGGGTGCCATCGTTGTTCTTGTCACTCCAGGTATCACTGTAATTTTCACCATTTGGGCCAACACCTTCACGAAAGTGGTATGCCCTGGTAACTGCCTGGTAGTCATGGCACTTACCGCATGTGGCCTTGGGGCTGTAAGGTGGGCCTGCTACATAGACAGCGCCATTTGCTGCCTGGATTTGGTCATTCTGATCCAGTTGGGCGGCAATGGGTTGCCCGTTTCTGTCGAGCAACTGGATTGCCGGGTGCGCCCAAATGGACGGACTGAATATCAAACCTGTGAATACCATTGACCACAGGAAAGATGAAATTTTGGCCAGATTTTTTGACATGTTTAAAACCTCCTGAAATGTTTAACTTTTCCCATTTGCCTCCCTGTCATAAACAGGTTTATTTAACGTGTCCGTCTCAGGATGACGTTTTGGTGGCATTCGTTACAGTCCGCTGTTGTATGGCAGACGTTACAACTTCTAAAATTGTATTTGGCTGCTTCGGCATGCCCGTTTTCCCTGGTGTAGGCCATCCAGTCTGCCCTGGCGTGCGAGACAGGTTTTTGGCTCCTGTGGCAGTCCGAACAGTAGGAAGCAGGGTGACATACCGCGCACAGTCTACGGTCATGCGTTGCCTCTTCCCCGTGCAAGGTGGTCTTCCAGTTGAAGATGTGGTCTTTGGGCTTGCGTGTCTGGTGACAGTCCTGACAGAACTGCTTGCTGTCGTGGCAGTAGTTGCATGACTTTTCAAAACGGCTGTCAAATCCGTGATGTTCTATCCAGTCACCCTTGTGGCTAGGCGGTGGCACATTCTTGCGCAGACGACTATGGCATGTGTCACATTCCTTTGGTGCGTCCTCGCCGTTGTGACATTGCTGACAAGTGGTCATGGTGGGCCACTGGATTTCCTTCAAGGTCTCATCCTTGTCCATTCCTTTATGACAGGTGTCGCAATCTATGCCTTCATGGACCTCGTGGGAAAATGTCACGTCAGCATAGCTCTTTGGTTTTTCAGGAGTTGACTCCTCGACCGTATAGTCGTTTTGTGCACTCTTTAGTGAGTGGCACTGGAGACAGTCTTCCGAAGGGTTGTCTACGTCTATGTCGTGACATTCGGCACACTTGTCCATGGAAGGGTTTCCCATACTGCCATCTTTGGATATTTCATGGCAGTCCGAGCATGACATCTCGTTGTCCACGATGTGGAGTTGATGGTTGAACTTGAGATAGGTGTCCTCCTTTTTGCATCCTGCAATGGAGAAAATAAAAAAGAGGATACTCAATAGATAAAATGTTTTGGTCTTTTTCATTTTTATTTCCTCTGTCCCCTGTAACATCCTGAATTTTCTAAAATTCCTAAAATTCAATATGTATTGAGGCGGTTAGGCCATTCAAGTCACTAATGCCAAATTCCTTGTAGTA
>JAADCZ010000045.1 GCA_013154175.1 Thermodesulfobacteriota bacterium | reverse complement strand
TTTATCGGCATGAACATACTTCAAATCCTCGTGAGACAGGGAATCCACGTCAGGGCCCTTTTCAGAACCAGGCCCGCAAAGGGGCTTCTGGACATTCCCGGAGTATCGTGGATCAGGGGGCATCTTTCAGACCAGTCATCCCTTAGAGAACTCACAAGGGGTGCGGACGCAGTCATTCATTGTGCCGGGCTGGTAAAGGCCTCGAGGCCCGAGGAATTCTTTCTGGTCAACCGTGACGGCACAGAAAAGCTGATTGAAGCTGTGGCAATGGAAAATCCGTCGTGCCCTTTTGTCCTCATCTCCTCCCTTGCAGCCCGACATCCAGAGGTCTCTCCCTATGGCCGCAGCAAGTTCGAGGCAGAACAGGCTGTTGCACAACTTCACAAAGGCCCCTGGACAATCCTGAGACCCCCGGCCGTCTATGGTCCAGGAGATAAGGAAATCTTACCCCTTTTCAAGGCTATGGAACGAGGAGTGGCACTGATTCCGGCCCCAAGCTCCAACCGATTCTCCCTTCTCCACGTACTCGATCTGGCCGAAGCGGTGCTCGAGATGGCCAGCAACCCAAAGGTAATTGGCAAGACCCTGGAGCTCCACGACGGCACCCCAGGGGGATATAGCTGGAAAGAGGTGGTAAAAATCTTTGGAGAAGTCACGGGAAAGAGGCCCGTTACCATAACCCTTCCCCCCACCTTGCTCAAAGGCCTTGGCCATTTGGGGCTTTTCACCTCGAGAATCCTCGGAAGACCCATTATGCTTACCCCCTGGAAGGTGAGGGAATTGTTGCATCCCGACTGGGTTTGCACCAACCACAGGGAAAATAGCGGACTTTTTTGGAGACCTAGATTTACCCTCAAGATAGCCCTTGAAAATGGCCTTATTGGCTAATAAAGTCAGCCATAAGCTACTGTCATCATGGAAGGCTTGAAACAGCTTGCCGCCTTTTTGATGACCACGCTTGACGGGAGGCGAGGACTCACCCTATGAAACCAGACCAGAAAATCTTGTCTACCATAATAGACATTCTTAGGGAACATGTCTCAAAGGACGTTCCCATAACTGCAGATACGGACCTTGAGGCCGATCTCTCCATAGACTCTCTTAAGTCCATGGAGATTCTGGCAGCAGTGGAAGACGCTTTTGACGTGTCCGTTCCAATCAACGTGCTTTCTGAAGTGCAGACTGTCAAGGATCTGGCCACGCAGATTGAAAAACTGCTGAAGGAACAGGGGTAAAATGGGCCTTTTCGATAAATTTCAGAAGATTAAGCAATCCCTAGAGACCTTTAGCCAATATAGCGACTCTTTCTTCAACGTGGTGCTCGATGAGATAATCTCCAGCACCGAGGCCATCATAAATGGCAGGCACACCATTCTTGCCGGTACCAACAACTACCTTGGCATGCCCCACAGGAAGGAGTGTATCGAGGCTGCCTGTTCTGCAGTCAGGGAAATGGGAACAGGCACCACAGGCTCCAGAATGGCCAATGGCACCTATGGTATCCACGTGGAACTCGAAAGGGCCCTTTCCCAATTCTTGAACAAGAAACACACCATAGTCTTTACCACGGGTTACAGTGCCAACTTGTCTGTGCTCTCCACCCTTGTGGGCCCCAAGGATATCGTCCTGCTGGATGCAGACTGCCATGCGTCCATCTACGACGGTTGCAGGCTTGGAGGCGTACAGGTCTACAGGTTCAAGCACAACGACGTAAATGACCTCGAAAAACGTCTCAAGAGGCTCAGCAAGCCCGATACAAACATCCTGATAGCCGTAGAGGGCCTTTACAGCATGCTTGGGGACAGGGCGCCATTGAGGGAAATAGTGGCCCTGAAGAGGGAGTTTGGTGCCTATTTGCTCGTCGACGAGGCACACTCCCTGGGAGTCCTTGGTGAAAAGGGCCGCGGCTTGGCTGAAGAGGCCGGGGTCGAAGAGGACGTTGACTTTGTCATTGGGACATTCAGCAAGAGCCTTGGCTCTGTGGGTGGGTACTGTTCCAGTGATCTCGAGGAGATAGAACTCCTTAGATTTGCCAGCAGACCCTATGTTTTCACAGCCTCGTCATCGCCGGCAAACATTGCTGCAGCAAGAAAGGCCCTCGAGATTATCCAAAGGGAACCAGAGCTGAGAGAGCGCCTTTGGGACAACGCCAATCTCCTTTATGAGCGCCTCAGCAAACACCCGTTCAAGCTCGGACCAAGTCCAAGCCCGATAATCCCTGTAAGGTTCTCTGAAATTCCCAGGGCCTTCGAGGCATGGAACGGACTGTTGGAAAACGGGGTATATGTAAACATGGTCCTGCCTCCGGCGACTCCAGACGGCTCTGCCCTTTTGAGATGTAGCCTCAGTGCAGCCCACACAACAGACCAGGTGGAAAAAATAGCCGAGGCATTTGAATCTATAAAACATCTTGCCTGAGCCTATTTTCAATCTTCTGGCCGTTAGGCACTCTTCCTGTAAATGAAGTTTATATTAAACTTTCTTAGACGCTACCCTACAAAGAGCTTCATTACCTTGACGGCCATGCTCCTTGCAGGCATTGCCGAAGGCTTCGGCATGTCCATGCTCCTGCCACTTCTGAGCCTTGCCACTGGCTCAGAGGGCCACAAGGCCTCGTCCACCCTGGGAAGGGCCATCTCGCAACTTTTTGCCTCACTCAACCTGACCCCTTCCATTGGACTTTTATTGACGATCTTCGTACTCAGCATTGTGGTAAAGGTGATCCTCGTCCTTCTGGCAAACAAACGGGTTGGTTACATGGTGGCAGACGTAGCGACTGACCTGCGCCTTAATCTCCTGAAGGCCGTATTCAACAGCTCCTGGGGCTATTACATCCACCAGCCTGCAGGAAGCATAACAAATGCATTTGCAACCGAGGCCACACGCTCGGCAGAGGCCTATCTCTTTGGTATGAGGGCCCTGGCAATGGTTCTAAATGCCCTGGTCTACACAGTCGTGGCCCTGCTCGTGGCGTGGAAGGCCACCATCTTTTCGGTGATAATTGGCGCATTCATTCTCTTTGTGCTGAGATTCATGACCACCCAGGCCAAAAAGGCTGGTCGGGACCAGACCAGGCTTTTAAAGTCCCTCCTGTCCTTCCTCACAGACATTCTCCTGTCCATAAAGCCCCTAAAGGCCATGGCCAGGGAGGAGGCGGCTGAACGGATACTTGAGAGAAAGACCATGGAACTGAGGGACGCCCTTCAAAGACAGGTCTTTAGCAAAGAGGCCCTCAGGGCCCTTCAGGAGCCTCTCACCACCATCTTTTTCGCCATTGGTCTCTACGTTGCCCTTGAGCTCATGGAGTTGCCCCTTTCCAGTGTGCTCGTAATGGTCTACATGCTTGCCAAAATCCTCAAGGCCCTTCAACGTGCCCAGAGGGAACACCAGGCCATGGTGATATCAGAAAGCGCTTACTGGTCGCTGCTGGAAAAGATCGAAAAGGCCAGGAAGGAAAAAGAGACCTTTTCTGGCAAAAAGTGCCCCACCCTCCAGAGGGAGATTCGCCTCGAGGATATCACCTTTTCCTATGGAGAGAAGGTTCTGCTAAAGGGTCTCAATATGACAATTAAAAAAGGCTCCTTTACGGCCCTCGTTGGGCCCTCTGGCTCTGGCAAGACGACCATTGTGGATCTTGTCACTGGTCTGTTTTTTCCCCAGGAGGGCCAGGTCCTCATGGATGATATCCCCCTTCAGGAGGTGGACCTTAGAAAGTGGCGACGGCAGATAGGATACGTTCCACAGGAAACACTCCTTCTTCACGACACCATATTTTTCAACATCACCCTTGGTGACGAAACAATTACTGAACAAGAGGTAATAGAGGCCCTCAAAAAGGCCGGGGCCTGGGACTTTGTTTCCAAAATGCCAAAGGGCATCTATTCGGTTGTTGGAGAAAGGGGCGGGCTCATCTCTGGAGGCCAGCGCCAGAGAATAACCATTGCCAGGGCTCTGGTCAAAAACCCGCGTCTGCTCATTCTGGACGAGGCAACGAGCGCCCTTGACCCAGCCACCGAACAGGAGATATGTAACACACTCAAGGGCTTGACGAATTCCCTGACAATTCTTGCTATATCTCACCAGGAAACTATCCTCAAAGAGGCAAATGTGGCATACAGGCTGGAAAATGGCAAAGTACGACTTCTGAAGGAACATATCTCATGAAAATTGGCGCATTCATATACGGATTCACGTGGGGCGGTGCAACCCGAAGACTCCTTGCCCTTCTGGAGGGCTTTGCACAAAGGGGGCATGATGTCGAGCTCGTGGTGGTGGATCCGTCTGGCCCATTGGCCAACAAGCTCCCTGAAGGGGTCAAGCTCTATCCATTGCACTACAGACTTCTTGGACCTGTCGTCAAGTTTTTGCCTCGGCGCCAGCGCATGAGCCTCAGCAAGTTTGCCCTTGCCCGTTACTTTCAACAAAACCGGGTGGATATCTTTCTCTCAGCAGCAAATCATGCCCACATAACATCCTTGTCTGCAAAGATTCTTGCACGCTCCACCATCCCCTTCGTACTGCGACTCAGCAGCCATGTGAGTGCATCGCTCAAAAACAGCCGAAAGCTTGCCAAACGCCTTAGATTTCATCAGGCAAAGAGGCTCTACCCCCATGCAGACCTGGTGATAGCCGTAAGCCGCGCCGTTGCCAGGGACCTGGCCCAGACCGTTCCCATTTCCCCAGACAAGATAAGGGTTGTTTACAACCCTGTGTACACCTCGGAACTCACCAAACAGGCCCAGCAGGAGCCGGATCACCCTTGGCTGAAGGACGAAAGGGGCAGACAAACCCCCGTACTTCTTGCTGCCGGCAGGCTCCGCAGGCAAAAGGGATTCGACACAATCATAAAGGCTGTACACCTGGCCAATAAGTCCAGAAAGATAAGGCTGATTATTTTAGGTGAGGGAAAGGCCAGGCCTGAGCTCGAGGCCCTGGTGAAGAAACTCGACATGAGCCAACTGGTTGACCTTCCAGGGTTCAAGCCAAACCCTGCCGCCTACATGGCAAGGGCCGACCTTTTCTGTCATGCATCCACCTTTGAGGGGCTGCCTGGGGTTGTTATAGAGGCCCTGGCCACAGGGTGCCCTGTGGTGTGTACCGATTCCCCTGGAGGCGCAAGAGAAGTCCTGGAAGACGGTCTATATGGCCTCCTTGTTCCAGTTGGAGACCACCAAGCCTTTGCCCAGGCAATTCTAGAGGCCCTGGACACACAATGGGACGAAGAAAAGCTCAAGAGCCGGGCAGAAGACTTTTCCCTGGAACAGGCAGTCAATGGATATCTTTCAGCCTTTGAAGACGTGCTCAATAACAAGAAATGAAAAAGGTCTGCTTTCTCTTCAACCACTATTTTATCCACCAGATTCCCCATGCAGCTCCCTATGCCTTTGAGCTTTCAAGGAACTATCCGCAGTTTCAGTGCATCATTGCCTGCTCCAGCCCCCAGGAACTTGCCTATGCCAAGGAAATAGGCGGCCTCTACCCGGGCCACGAGTGTACCTTCAAACTGCTGGAAATACCCCGCCTGTACAGGCTGCTTGACCCAATAGTTTCCAAATGGGCCTTTTACAGAAAAAGACTGGTACTTAAGAAGAACCTGGATTTTTTCAAAGAAATGGACGCCCTGGTGGCCCCTGAAAGAAATTGCATGCAGCTAAAAACGCGATTTGGCCTGGACAGGCTCACCATGATACATTGCCGCCACGGCGCCGGTGACAGGGCAGGCGGCTTCGACAAGCGCCTTGGCATGTTCGATTTCATCTTGTTGCCAGGAAAAAAGATTGAAGACAGGCTAAACAGCCTGGGATGGCTGCGAAAGGGCCACTATGCAGTGGTTGGCTACCCAAAGTTTGAGGTCATCCTGAAACTCAACCAGGGAAAGGCCCCGCCGCGCTTCTTTTCAAATGACAATCCCGTTGCAGTTTACAACCCACACTTTGACCAAAGGGTTGCCTCCTGGAACCAAATGGGCCTGGATGTGTTGGAGCTGTTCAAACAGAGAAGGGACAGTTTCAACCTGATCTTTGCCCCCCACGTTGTGCTCTTCAGAAGACGATTCAGACATCGGGCAAAAAACGTCCCAAGGGAATATTACAATCTTCCAAATTTTCTCATTGATCTTGGAAGTGAAAGATCAGCCGACATGACCTACACCTTGAATTCAAACATCTACATTGGGGATGTGAGCAGCCAGGTGTATGAATTTATTTTGAAACCGCGCCCTTGCATCTTCCTCAACAGCCACGGAATAAAGTGGGAAAATGACCCGGCCTATTTTCACTGGACCCTTGGGCAGGTGGTAACCAGTGCCAAAGAGCTGGACATGGCCCTGGACAAGGCCTTTGACCTGCAAAGACACTTTGAACCCTTGCAAAAAAAGGCCTTTGAATACACCTTTTACACAGAACCTGGCTCCACCGCTGCCCAGCGCGGGGCCCGGGCAATCGCTGAATTTTTGTCCTGAACCAGACAAATCGAGCCAAGAGACCTTTTAGAGCCTGAAATCCTCACCAAGATAAATCCTTCGTACAAGTTCGTTCTCAACGAGCTCCTGGCTTGTTCCTGTGGCAGTGATTTCGCCGCGATTCATTATGTAGGCCCTGTTGCAGATTCGCAGGGTCTCTCTCACGTTGTGGTCTGAAATGAGAATGCCAAGGCCTTTGGTGCGCAGTTTTTTCACCATTTCCTGAACCATTGCAACGGTGATGGGATCTATACCTGCAAAGGGCTCGTCGAGAAGCACATAGGAAGGGTTGGTGGCCAAGGCCCTTGCTATCTCGAGCCTTCTAGCCTCGCCTCCAGAAAGGCTCGAGGCCCTCTGGCCTGCCAGATGAAAAAGCTGAAATTCCTCCAAGAGCTCCTTGGCCTGCCGTCTGCACTCCTCGGCATCCCTGAGCCTTAGCTGAAGAACCGCAACAAGGTTGCCCTCGACACTGAGATCCCTGAAGATGGATCGGTGCTGGGGCAAAAAGGCCAATCCGCGCCTTGCCCGCCTGTAGAGGCGTTTGTCCGTAACATCTACCCCGTCAAGAGTGACCTTGCCTGCCTCTGCCCTTTCGATTCCGGCAAGCATGTAAAAGGTAGTGGACTTTCCTGCGCCATTTGGCCCAAGGAGCCCCACGACCTCCCCGGGCTGCACATAAAGGCACACGCCATTTACCACCCTGCGCCCCCCGTAGGACTTGACCAACCCCTTTGCCACTAGACCCTTCATTGCCCTTTATCAAAACCTTCGGCCATCGGTGCACGCAAGCCACCCGTCGCCCCATCTAAACGGGTTGAACGTATGCATACCTGCCCTGTTCCATCCAGATCCAGAAGGCCCAACAACGGGCCTGCTCCCAAGGCTCCTCTCCCTGTATTGCTGAACGTCCAGGGCCTCTATTTCCCAGGCAGATACCTGGCGTCCATACTTTCTGGAGTTATCCTGGGCAAACCTCACGAGACGGCCATCGAGCTCCAGGACCTTTCCTGCAGAACGCGCCCTGGCCTTGTCGTTCCTGATAACAGGGTTTGCCCTGTGGGGCTGCCAGGGGCCAAGGAGCTCCTCGGCATGGTAGATATTCATGATTTCATTCTTGCCTGCACTGACAAACATCCACCATCTGCCCAGGTGCCTGAAGAGCGTTGGATCCTTGTATTGGTAGCCTGAAACGAGGTTACCCTGATATTCCCATTCAAAGGGAAACCTTTTGGCCCTATAAAGCCTTACAGACCAGTCGTCACTGCTTTCTGGGACCATATAGAAATGGCCCCTTTCCTCAAATACCAGAGGGAAAGAAAGATGAAAAACCTCCTCCAAAACCACAGAGCGGTATTTCCAGCCTATGCCGTCACGACTTTCCGCAACGCCGATGCAACCCTTTTCATCCCTTCTGGCCATTATTTCAAAAAACATGTAGAGGGTGTCACCATGGGGAACTACGAAGGGGTCGGCCACGAAGAGGGCGTCCATGTCGGAGACACTGGCACCTGTCAGAACGGGATTGGCTGGCACCTGCTTCATATCCAGAGGGTCACTACCTTGGAGAATGCCTATGGACCAGGGGCCATGGCCCCCTGTTGCCTTGAGATAGGCGCGCATGAGCCTCTTTTTTGTAAGGAGTCTCCGCCTTCCTGCAAGATCCCCCAGCTTAATTCCGGCACAAAATATTAGGAAATCCAGCAGGATTCTAATCACAGGATGGGTTCCTTTAATTTAGATGTGGGATTTTGAAGGTGATATATTCGAGACCTGTCAGGTCTGATTGTCTCTTAGAAGTTTCAGGCGGGCAAACTTTGCGGCGTTGGCGCTGTCTATCTTGATCCATCTTTTGCCCTGGAGGCACCACCACTGCTTGCCGTCGAAGCGGGCTACCAGAGAGCCATGATACTGAAGCATGAGCTCTATTTCTTTCTTAGAATATTTTTTGTCAAACCCTTGGGTTATCTTCCCCTCCTGACATCCATAAAGAAAAAGGATGCAGGAGACGGCAAGCCACACGGGCACGCTTTTGAATGCGCTCTTCATTAACTTCATAACGAAAACTTTAATCGGTCTAAAACCTATGTCAATAGGCCTACTTTTTTCACATTTTAGTGGAAAAATAATGGAACAGTGGAAAAACTTTTCACATTAACCAGCCCCTTATCGGTGAGTTTCAGCTCTGGAATGACAGGCAGTGCAAGAAAACTCAGTATCATAAAAGGGTTACCACAGTGGGCTCCAAGGGCGCTCGCTGCCGACTTCGTCTGGGCAAGATCCCTGGCCACATCATTGACCTGTCTGTCTGACATGAGCCCCGCAATGGGCAAGGGAAGCAGTGCCTTGACCTCTTGGCCCAGGGCAACACACAGGCCTCCGCCACATTCTCTTATGGCCTCAACGGCCCTTAGCATGGATTCATCATCCACCCCGGCCACAACTATGTTATGGCTGTCATGGGCCACTGTACTGGCAAGGGCTCCCCTCTCAAGGCCAAGACCCTTCACGAAGCCAAGGCCCACATTGCCTGTGCCATGGTGACGTTCAATCACCGCAAGCTTGCATATGTCCCGCTGCGGGTCTGCCACTGCCAGGCCATCGATCACCCTAGGCTCGACAATCAGCTCTTCTGTGACGATTTGGCCTGGAATGATGCCTATAACCCTGACCTTGCCCCCAGTGGCCTCAATGGAAAGATCAAGATCGCCTCCAAGCACCACAGACTTTCTGACACCTGCATCCTGAACCCTCGACGCAGGCTCTTTAGTCATGCGTCCTTCCCGGGCAACCAACTGGCCCCTGTAATAGACGGCCTCTGCCTGAAAACCATCCAGGTCCCTCAAAAGTACGATATCGGCAAAATACCCAGGCGCTATTGCGCCAACAGAGTCGAGCCTGAACCTTCGGGCCGGATTTATCGTAGCCATGGAAATGGCATCAACAGGATCAAGCCCCCCTTTCACAGCCTCCTGAAGGGAATGGTTCATGTGGCCCTTTTCAATGAGATCAAGAGGGTCCCGGTCGTCAGAGACCAGACAGCATCTGTGGAGATTTTCTGGCGTGACAGCAGGAATCAGCTCCCTTAGATTCTTCTCCGAGGTACCCTGACGCATGTATAGATACATGCCCAGATCAAGCTTTTCCTTTGCCTCGCGCCATGAGGTACACTCATGGTCTGAGTCAATGCCTGCACTTACATAGGCGCAGAGTGCATCTGCCGAAAGACCAGGGGCATGCCCGTCTATGACCATGCCAAGCTGCCTGGCGTGCTGAAGCTTTTCCTCCACCACCGGGTCGCCAAATATGACTCCAGGAAAATTCATCATCTCCCCAAGGCCCACTATTTCCTG
>JAADCZ010000121.1 GCA_013154175.1 Thermodesulfobacteriota bacterium | reverse complement strand
TTTCAGCGGGGATAATCGGGAAGTCCGGTGAAAGTCCGGCGCTGGCCCGCAACCGTGAGCAGGGACGAAAGCTGCACGAAGGCCACTGTCGCCCAAGAGGGTGATGGGAAGGCGCAGCAAGTAGGAAGATCTGCAAGCCGGTAGACCGGCCTGGGGGGAGGAACAGGGGCTTCGCGGATCAAGCACCCGGTCACACAGTAGGCTTGTCTAAATAGCCCGGTGATGATTCTGATCCGGGCTTTTTCTTTTTTGAGCCATTTTCAATGGCTACCTGCCTTTCTTTCTCCTCCCATGCCGGAAGAAAATCTTCGGGAGGAGGAAGAGAAATGTCATTTACCAAAAATCTTTTAATCATCGCTACACTGGTTCTGCTCGTTGGGTCATCGATTGGGAGTGCCCCTGGCCAGGAGATCCAGACAGGGGACTACGACCTCGATACCATAGTTGTAACCGCCACCAGAACACCTGAGCCAGAAAAGGACGTGCCTGCAGTGGTGGACGTGGTGACCCGCAAGGAGATTGTTGAAACACCAGGCCATGACCTTACAGAGGTGCTGAAGAAACATTCCACAGTGGATGTAATCCAATATCCTGGCGCCTTATCAGGCATTGGGATTCGTGGTTTCAGACCCGAATTCTCCGGCATCACAAAACATTCGCTCCTTCTGATTGACGGCCGCCCGGCAGGGGCAACCAACCTTTCCACCATCACCCTTGGAAACATCCAGCGTATCGAGGTCTTAAAGGGTCCAGCCTCGTCCCTCTATGGTGCAGAGGCAATGGGCGGGGTTGTAAATGTGATAACCAGAAAATCCACAGGCAGGCTGACAGGCGAGGTCTATGGCCAGGCAGGAAGCTACAACACCTGGAACGGCGGTGCCCACCTTGGCGGAAAGGTGTTTCCACTCCTTGACTTTGACCTTACCGCATCCACCCTCAACAGAAACACAGACATAGAGCTTGGAAATGACCACGGCTCACGGCCTGGAACTACATACAACATTGGATATGGGGCACTGAGACTTGGAAGCCAGTTTCTAGACGGCTGGAGGGCAGATCTCAAGGGAGACTGGTATTACGGAAACGACATCGAGACCCCAGGGGCCCTCTTTTACTTTGACAGGCAACAAAGTCAGAAGGACCTCGAACGATACGGCGGAGACTTTCGCATCCAGGGCGTATGGGGAAAGAACAAGAGCCAGTTCGTGCTCTACGGCTCCAAGGAAAGCTCAGACTACTACAAAAAGTACGACTATGACCCTGACAGCCACGGCTATGTGCCATCAGACCCATATCATTCATACTATGGAGAAACAAAATGGTGGGGCGTTCAGCTTCAAAATGTCTATCAGCTTTTTGATACCCACAACATCACAACAGGATTTGACTATGAAAAAACTTATCAGGACAGCAAAAGCTACAACAAGGACGGCTCCAGGAGGGCCCCCTGGATGCCAAACTGCGAAAGGGAGAACTGGGCCTTTTTCATGGAGACCATGTGGCGGTTTCTGGATGAACGCCTCATCCTGACCTCTGGCTTTCGCTATGACTATTTTGATCTAAAGACCAAGAGAACACCCTATAAAACAGACTTCACACCAGGAAGCGAATCATTCGACACGGTAAATCCAAGGGCCGGCATCCGCTACAACTGGAGTGATCTTCTAAGCTTTCACACAACCATTGGCAGGGCCTTTGTGCCCCCAACTGCCGACAAGGTTGCTGGGTATTCGGAAAGAATCGTGGGGGACACAGTGATGATAACCAAAGGAAACCCAGACCTCGAGCCTGAAAACAGCTGGACATGGGACGGAGGCATGACCCTTGAGCATGAAGGCCTTGGCATCTTTTCAGACGTTACCTACTTCATCACGAACGTAAACGACAAGATAAGCAGGGTGACTGAGGGCAACATCACTACCTTCAGCAACAGCTCTGATGCAGAGATGAGCGGCCTTGAATTCAAGGTCCACTGGGACCTTGGCAAGGCCCTTGGATGGAAGCGCACCTTTGAACTCTATGTGGATGGCACAAGGCTCTTCTACTCGAGGGAGAAGATAAAGGGTGAAGGCTGGCGCGACATCCATAACGTTGCCCACTGGAAGCTCAACTACGGACTTGACTATGAAGACTCCATCTTTCAAGGCAGGATAATTGCCAGATACGTTGGCAAGAGGAAAGACTATGACTGGTATGCCCCAGGCTACCCCATTATCGAATATCCCGCATTCACAGTCGTTGATCTCTACCTTGGCATGAGGCTTTTGAAGCACAACCACATAAGCCTGAAGGTGGCAAACGTCTTTGACGAATTCTATTACGAGAAACCGGAATTCCCTCTCCCTGGCCGCCACTGGCTCTTTGAATACAGGTACGAGTTCTAGGCTCATGGTGCACTTTGCCTTCAGGCAACCTGCCCTATTACGCCATGAAACGTAGAGAGCCGAGGATGAATCGCTGTGGCTAGGCCCATTTTAGAGCTAAAAAATCTTTGTGCAGGCTACAGGGGCAAAAGCGTAGTCTCCCAGGTGGATTTCAATATCCATGCAGGTCAGTTCATTTCACTTCTTGGGCCTAATGGCGCTGGCAAAACCACTCTGTTACGCACCCTATCGGGACACATACCGCCCATCAGTGGCGACGTCCTCATTGAAGGCATTTCAATTGGAAAGTACGCCACAGGGGAACTTGCAAAGAAAATGGCGGTGGTGCTAACAGAACAGGTGGCACCACCCCTTTTCTCTGTCCGTCAGTTTGTTGCCCTTGGCCGTTATCCTCATACCAATTTTCTTGGCACCCTGAAGAAGAAGGACAAAAGAGCAGTGAAGTTTGCCCTTGATACTGTTGAAGCAGGCCGTCTTGGGGAAAGGAACTTTCTAGACCTCAGTGATGGCGAACGGCAAAAGGTTCTTCTGGCTCGAGCACTGTGCCAGGAACCCAAAATCCTCATATTGGATGAACCGACTGCCCATCTGGATCTCAAACACCGCGTGGAGGTGATGACCATTCTCAGACGATTGTGCATGGAACAAGGGTTGACTGTCATTTGCTCCCTCCACGATGTGGATTTGGCTGCCAGAGTGGCAGACATGGCAGTACTCATCCGTGATGGCACCGTTCTTGGGTTTGGCCCTCCAGAGGATGTACTAACCCCAGAGGCAGTTTCAGGGCTTTATGACTTTGAACTGGCTACCTTCTCAAAGGAACTTGTATCCATTGAGCTACGGTCAAATCCAACCCTGGGCAAGGTCTTTGTTACAGGTGGGGCAGGCTCGTGCAGCCCTGTGCTTAGGGCCCTTTCCAAAATGGGCTTCAGACTGGCCACAGGGGTGCTATTCGAGAACGATATTGATTTTTTTGTGGCAAAGGCACTAGGGGCCAAAATCATATCCCACACTCCGGAAAGTCCAATAAGCAGTGAAAAATTGGCGATGGCAATAAAAGAGGCGGGAAGATGTGTTGCCCTGGTTGATGCCATCCAGGGGAATGCGGCCTATTTACGGGCAAATTGCAAAATCATAGAGGAAACAAAAAAAATGGGCATTAAAGTCTTTGAGAGAGACGAGCTGAAGCTCCTGTTTTCCTATTTGGCTCGGCCTATGGAAAAAGGCTCTGACCCCCCATAGGGGAAAGGAACGGTTTCAACCAAATTACAGGCACCCCACACACATTCTGTGCCCCTTGTGGGCAGGTGCGATATGATGACTCCAAAGTTTGAGTGAAAGGATGACAGATGAAAAAGGGCTTACTCATGGTCTTTACAGGAAATGGCAAGGGAAAAACCACCTCTGCCCTCGGCCTTGCAATGAGGGCTGCGGGCCACTCTATGAAGGTGGCCTTTTACCAGTTCATAAAGGGCTCCTGGAAGTATGGTGAGATGGAGGCCATGAAGCGATTCTCCGATCTTGTTGACTTCCAGGTACTAGGTAGGGGCTTCACCTGGCAGTCGGATGACCTCGAAAAGGACAAGGCCCTTGCAAAATCAGCATGGGAAAAGGCTAAAGAGGCAATCTTTTCGGGAAAGTATCACATGGTCATACTCGATGAATTCACCTACGTCTTGAACTACGAAATGGTAGATCAAGATGAGGTACTTACAGCCCTAAAGGCAAGACCGCAGGGGGTGCATGTCGTGATTACAGGAAGAAATGCCCCGGAGGCCCTTTTAAACATGGCGGATCTTGTCACTGAAATGAAGGAGATAAAACATCCATACCAGAAGGGCATAAAGGCCCAGAAGGGAGTGGAGTTTTGACCCCGAGTTTTTTACTCAACTTTTCAAGCCTTGCCCGGGACCTTGCACTTTTTCACGGCAACTGGCAAAAACTGGCGGATTTTGTCTCTCAGCAGGGCTTCAATGGGGTAGAACTTTATCCTGTGGAAAATGTTGACCCAGAGCAGATACCCAAAGGGCTCATAAGAGGGTTACATCTCAGGTTTTTCGTGCTGCAAAATGAACTATGGAAGGGGGATATTCATGGGCTAAAAAGGATTTTTGGCTCATTGGATACCGTTAGGGCCTTCTATGGCTCCACAAACAAGGAGGCCATTCTGTCAACATATGTCAATCAGCTGGAACTGGCCCAGGCCCTTGGCTGTTCCTACGTGGTGTTTCATATCGCCCACGTTGACCTCGAGCATGTCTATGACTGGCAGATGAAAACAGACTGGCAGGAAACCCTTGAAATAGGCTGCCAGATTATGAATGAGGCCCTTTCCGCAAGCACCTTTGAAGGCTATGTCCTCTTTGAAAATCTTTGGTGGCCAAACGGCTTCAACCTGGGGCCTGATGGGCAGTTCGAATTCATCCTAAATGAAATGAAGTATGAAAAATGCGGCCTTTGCCTCGATACCGGCCATCTGCTCCTTGAATCTGGAGGCTTCGATACCCAAAAAGAGGCCCTGGACTTTCTTCGAAAGCGCCTCAGAGGACTTACGCACCTTAAAGAGCACATAGTGTCCCTGCACCTTAGTTGCACCCTATCTGGAGCCTATCTTACGAAGACAAAAGAAGCTGGCCTTGCCGGCCCAAGTCACCGAAACTTTTGGAAACGCTTTTCACAGGCAAGGGCACATGTCCTGAGACTGGACAAGCACGACCCCTTTGAGATGCAAGGTACTTGTCAGATTCTTGAACTGACAGAACCCCGCTTTGTGGTCTTTGAATTTCGCTTTAGTGACCTCGACACATGGAAAAGAAAGATTTTCCTCCAAAAAAAGGCCCTCGAAGGCTGCTGGTCATGAAAAAGCCAAATCTTTCAGGCTACCTCACCCTTACCACCTGTCTCTTCTTCCTTGTTTGTCTTCGTCCGGTCTGGGCCTTGGCCACCTCCCTAATGCCCATAGAGTTCAGTGTGAATTTCTCCCTCAGGCACCTGGCCCCGGGCATAAGCCTTCTCGAGGTAAAGAACCCCTGGAGCGGGGCAAAGGATGGCTTTTGCTACCTTCTCATGGACAGAGAAAAGCGACTTGCAACCGAACAAGCTCCCAAGGGCTATGAAAACTGCACGGTGATCAAGGTTCCAGTCAAGAGCATGGTTGTCCTATCCTCCACCTATTACGCCTTCATTGATGCCCTTGGAGGTACAAGATTCATTGTAGGCGCCAGCAGTCCATGGAAGGCAAATACCAGATCCATAAGGGAGGGCTTCGAAGAGGGCCATATCGAGGATGTTGGCCAAGGCCTTAACGTGAATGTGGAGACCTTGCTGAAACTCATGCCCGAAGTTGTTTTCACCTACGCAACAGGCGGTTTCAGGGACGTCCACCCAAAGCTCCAGGAGGCTGGCCTCAAGGTTGTCGTTTGTGCCGAATACATGGAGGAACATCCCCTTGGAAGGGCGGAGTGGATCAAGTTTTTCGGGCTTTTTCTAAAAAATCAGAAGGAGGCTGCAAGGCTTTTTGAAAAAACCAAGAACACCTATCTGCACCTTGCCCAAAGAGCCAGAAACAGCGAGACAAAACCCCTCGTTATCACCAATACACCCTTTGCCGGCAGATGGTTCGTACCAGGGGGAAAAAGCTTTGTTGCAAGACTCATACAGGATGCAGGAGCCACCTATGTCTTTCAAGACATCCCTGCCGCGGGAAGCATCCCCATGGACATCGAGCTGGTTTATTTCAGGGGAAAAGGGGCAAGCTTTTGGATAAATACCGGGACGTGGCAATGCCTCGAGGATGTGGAAAGGACAGATCCTAGATTCACGGACTTTATTTCTGTAAAAGGCCAGCGTCTCTACAACAATAACCGAAGGGTTAACAGCCAGGGAGGCAACGACTACTGGGAATCAGGAGTAATGAGGCCAGACAGGATACTTGCAGACCTCATCTCCATATTTCATTGGAAGCTCTTACCTCACCACAACCTTTACTATTACAGGAGGCTTCCTGCTCATTGTCAGCAGGCCTTGCCGTCTCCTAGAGGCAGAAATCCATCTTCTCCAAAGGCCAGGGGGTCGATTCACCAATGAGGCCCAGGGATTCTGCCTTTGCCATCCTACTTCTATTATTCGCTTTCGCATTCATCATGGACATTGCCACAGGAAGCGTCTATGTGCCTCCTGCGGCTGTCCTGAACCTTCTTTTGGGCAAGGCGTGTGTCAATGCCAACTGGAGCGCCATTGTCCTCGTATTCAGGCTGCCAAAGGCCCTTTGCGCAGCATTGGCTGGGGCAGGGCTTGCTGTAAGCGGGCTTATGCTGCAGACCCTTTTCAGAAATCCCCTTGCAGGGCCCTCTGTCCTGGGTATCACATCTGGTGCAAGCCTTGGGGTTGCCCTTGTGATATTGGGTATGGGGTGCAATATAAGGGGCGCAAGTTTCCTAGCTGGATTAGGCCTCGGGGGAAACGTGCTTCTTGTCGTAGCCTCGGCCATTGGAGCAGCTTCAGTGTTGCTGGTAATCTTGCTTCTTGCCAGACACGTGGAAAGTATAATGACCCTGCTGATAGTTGGGATACTTGGAAGCTTTGCCCTGAGTAGCGGTGTCAGCGTAATGGTTCACTTCAGCAGACCAGAGCTGGTACAGACCTATCTGGCATGGACCTTTGGAAGCTTTTCTGCCGTGACCTGGCCTCAACTCAAACTCTTTGCCCCAATATGTCTCACCCTGCTCTTACTCTCCATGCTCCTGGGCAAGCCCTTGAACGGCCTGCTACTAGGGGAAAGCTATGCAAGAAGCATGGGCATAAACAACAGAAAAATTCGTCTGGTCCTTCTAGCCCTGACTGCCCTCCTCGTTGGCACCACCACAGCCTTTTGCGGGCCTGTGGGCTTTATTGGAATTGCAGTTCCACATCTTGCAAGGGCCGCCATCAGGACCTCTGACCATCGCTTCCTGCTTCCCTGCACCGGACTTTGTGGTGCAACTGTTGCCTTGGTGGCAGATCTCATTGCCCAACTGCCTGGCCACACAGCAGTCTTGCCGCTAAACGCTGTCACCGCCCTGATAGGAAGCCCAGTTATTATCTGGTTCATACTTCGAAAAAGGAATCGCATCTTTGTCTAAACAGTCTGGATTTCTTGAAACCACTTTCAACTTATTGTAAAATTTAAGAAATTTCCTCAGGTGCCCCGCCTTCAGCGGGGATAATCGGGAAGTCCGGTGAGAGTCCGGCGCTGGCCCGCAACCGTGAGTAGGGACGAAAGCTGCAAGAGAAGGCCACTGTCACAAATAGGTGATGGGAAGGCGCAGCGAGTAGGATGATCTACGAGCCGGGAGACCGGCCTGGGGGAGGATGAGGCTCTTAGGACCTCGCGGCTCAGGTCCAGGCAGGGCAAGCTATTTGTAAAAGGCATAAAAAGGCCAAGTTACCTGCAGATAGTTCCCATTTAGTCTTCCACACCTCTTTCTCCTCCCAAGTGGGCCAAAGCTAAGTCATATGGCCTTAGACAACCCGCAAGGCGACTTTGGACCAGGGCCATAAATTGCCCGTTTCATTTCACCACTTGAGGCTGGGAGGAGAAATGGAGAACACAATCCATATATACAATTTTCTTTTAAGGGGCGGCCCACTCATCTGGCCTATCGTGCTTTGTTCCGTGGCTGGCGTAACAATATTCCTAGAAAGGTTCTTCTATATTGGAAGGCTACGAAAAATTGACCGCAGCCTCATCGCAGGGCTCGCCCAGCTTGACCACAAATCTGAAAAAAACATTTTCGCCCATCTTCTTTCCCTTGTCTCTGGCACACCCCTAGAAAGGATGATCCAGGACGTAGCCACCCTTCCTTTCTGGGGCAGAAAGGGCCTCGAAACCATCTTTGACTACCACATTGATGCAACCCTGTCCCATGCCGCCCGTGGCCTGGATATGCTTGCAACCCTAGCAACCATTGCCCCCCTTCTGGGTCTTTTGGGGACTGTTACCGGACTTATCCGTGCCTTCATGGTTATTGAAAAGGCAGGAGGCCAGGTAAATGCAAGCAGCCTTGCCGGGGGAATCTGGGAGGCAATGCTTACGACTGCGGTGGGCCTTGGCGTGGCAATTCCCCTGATCCTTGCCCATAAGATTTTACTCTCAAGGCTAAGGGGCCTTGAAGACGATCTTCAACGAATAGCCATCACCTGCATGAAACATATCTCTTTCTTTCGGGAGAACCAGGCGTCATGAAGAAAAGAAGGCCCACAAGGCGGATTCACAATATTGCCATCCCCATGACTCCCATCATCGACATTGTTTTCCTCCTTCTAATCTATTTCATGCTGGCGAGTAACTTCATTCAGGAGCAGCAATTTTCAGTGGATCTTCCAGAAAGCAGCAAGGGGGTTGCCAAGGCTGAAACGGCCTTGGTGGTAGTGGTGTCAAAGGCTGGCAGCTTGATCTTAAATGGCAAGAAGACAGACCTAGAAGGGCTAAAAGGTCTTTTGCTCTCTAGGCCCCCAAAGAGCAGGGAAGAGGGCCTTGAGATTCGGGCCCACCGCCAGGCCCCTATTCAGTTCATCATTTCTATCATGGACACGGCAAGACAGGCGGGCATCAAAAAGGTAATGATTACCACTCAAAGGAAAAATTAGGGGCGCCCCTCGATGCACGATGCAGACAACAGATACAGACTTGCCTGGTTTTTTGGAATTTCCCTGGCCCTTCATGCCATTTTTCTATCACTAGGTATCCACAAGAAAATTTCACCCACATGGGGGCCGTTAGAAGTAGTTCTTGGAGATGTGCCAGGCCCCAAAGCCCTCAAAGGACGAAAGGACCTTGAGAAAAAGAAGGCCAGCAATAAAGGGGCGGTTACTGCCTCAAATGGCATCAGACAAAGAAAGCCCACCCCTTCCAGGAATATTTCAAAAAGAAGTGGAAAAACAAAAAACAGAAAAGGGAAAATAATTAAAAGGCCTCTTTTGGCATCAACCTCCAGGAAAAAGAAGGTCTTGCATCATGCAACGCCAGCCAGAGAGCCATTAGAAAAAACGGCAGCTACACCAAACTCTCCCATCAGGCAAGAAAATGGAACCAGCGGACAAAATCCTGCCCTCTTAGAGGGTAGGTCAAATGGCCAGGGGGGCAGTGAGACCGCCAGTGTCCATGAATCTGCCTCGAACAAAAAGGGAGCAGCCCGCCTTGGAAATAGGGAACTAAATCACTATCTGGGCCTTGTTAGAGCCATAATTGAGAGGCACAAGTATTACCCCTATAATGCTAGACTTTTTGGAAGGCAGGGCAGGGTAGAAATCTCTTTTGTAATAGATAGAAACGGTGCCATTAAAGGGATTAGGATTTTGCGCCCTTGCGCCTTCAAGGATCTAAATCTTGCAGCAATAAAGACACTAAAAAGGGTTAGTCCGCTACCTGCCCCGCCCAAAAGCTCGAAGC
>JAADCZ010000014.1 GCA_013154175.1 Thermodesulfobacteriota bacterium | reverse complement strand
AACCCACCCTTACAGAGTTTCTAGACCTGGCAAGCCACAGTGTCGGCTTCGACCTCGATATTGAGCAGATAGAGATTCTGCCTGGCTCTGAGCTGGATGGCAAGGCGCTAAAGGAAATTTCCTTGCGGGAGCGAACAGGTGTCACGGTACTCGCCATAAAGAAGAAGGGCGGCACCATGAGCCTCCAGCTTTCGCCAGATGAGCCACTTGAGCCAGGTGATGTCATTATTGCACTGGGAACAAAGAGCGGGGTCCAGAAGGTCCTGGAAATGGCAGGACATTCCGTGGATCTCTACGAAATATAAATTTCAAAATTTAAAAGGAGTTTCCAAATATGTACAGGGCACCAACTGATCATTGGTATCTTGAGCGCATAATATGGCTCATTGCAGGAATTGTGGTTTTGGGAGGAATTACCCTGGGGCTTACTGTGAGCAAGTATTGGTTCATCCTTCCAATGCTTGCAGGATTCAACATGATTGTCTTTGCGCTAACCGGTTTTTGCCCAATGGCAGTGATACTAAATAAATTTTTCCACATCGAGCCACTTGCCGGCAGGAGCCAAAAGGACAAGGAGGAGGCCTAGCCTACAGATCGCTTTTCAACGATTTGGCCGTCCATCCTTTTGGCAAGGTTTTGCCAGTCTATCTCGTGCAGGTTTTTAACCATTGAATTTAGGGCCCCTGCCTTAGCCATTCTCTTTTTCTCTGAAGGCTCCCTTATTCCGTGAAATGGGAGCATGGCAGCAAGTGCCCGCTCCTTGTATCGTTCATTGGGGTTCAGCACGTCTTGGCGTCTTGTGTAATAAGGGTCTTCCCCAGGTTCACACGGCTTGTTGAACACGTTGAAATGGCGGCAGGCCAGGGGCCGCACTGGGTGGATGATACATGCACCATCCACCAGGAAAGGGCAGGGCTTTCCTTCGCCAAAATTGGCAAGCTGATTCTTCACCCTTTCCCTTTCTGGGCCAACGAGTTTTTCGATCACATACCAGTAGATGCCAACCACCTCCAGAGGGTAAACTGGAATGGTGGTGTGGGTGGCGCAACAACTGGAACACCCCTTTTTACAGGCCAGGGTCTGCCCTGCCTTTAGTCTCTTTGAAATCTCGAGGGCAATTCCCTTATCTGCTATGTAGTAGGCATCGAGGAGCATCGGAAGCCAGGGTAGAGATGCCTCTTCTGGAAAGTGTACACGGGAAACCTTTACGAGTGCCCCTTGGGTTTTGCCCTTTTTCTTCTTTCTTTTGGCCATGCAGAACAGATTAAAGGTTTTTGAAAAAGATTTCCATTAAAATTACGCCTCATAAGAAAGGGGCTAGATCAAAGAGTGCTAGATGTCCTTCCAGCGAAATTTTAGTGCTGAAACCTTGCAGTTTTCAACACACTTGCCGCAGTTCCAGCAGTAGGCAGACTTGGCCTCGTCCTCTTCTGGGTCAAGACCAAGGGGGCAGGCCCTCTTGCAAATACCGCAGTTTATGCACTCTTCATCACTTCTTTCTATGACGAGCCTCCTCTTGATGCCTATTAGGGCAAGAAGGCCTCCAAGGGGGCAAAAGTAGCGGCAAAACATCCTGTTTGACACAATGTGCAGAAAAAGCACCACCAACACCACCACACCCTCTATGGCAAGGGTCTTAAAAAGGGTTGCCATCATGATCTCCCTGCCAACGAGGCCTGGAGGGGAGAGAAAAACAAAGATAGGGGCGCCGATTACCAGGGCCAGAAGAAGCTCTCCCATTAGGGCGAACCAGATGAGCCTCTTTGAAAGCCTGATACCCTGGGGCCTAAGTTTCCTTTTTGAAAATAGGGAGAGAAACCTATCGATCAATTCTGAAAAAAAGCTTATGGGGCATATCCAGCTGCAAAATACCCTGCCAAGAAGTGCAGCAAGAAGCACTGGCACCAGCATTCCAACGAGCAAGGGGGCATATATCATGCGGGAGGTGAGTATGCTCTCGATGCCCTCAAGGGGGGAGACAAACCAGAGATTTCCTATGCTGAGGCTCTGGAACCATCCCTGGACGAAGTTAAACTGGTAGTGGAGGTTCAGATAAGGGGTAACAAGTATCAACAAAAAGGCCAAAGAAAGGGTAACAAGGCGCAAGGTGGTGTATTTGTTTCGTTTCTTTTTGCTCATGGTTCATTACCACTTGACTGGTCGCGAGGCATAGATGGGCTCGACGTTTATGGCCTTCTTCCCATCCTTTCTGGTAACAGGGCAGCCGTGCACACAAAGGCCGCAGCCTGTGCAGTAGTCATCAATGACCACTGGCCGAAGCTCATTTAGTTTTATTGCCTTTTCCTTGAAGGGGCAGACGTTGTAGCATGTGCGGCAAAGGGCAAGCTCCTCGTTCCATGTCATGCATGCATGTTTGTCAATAACCGCAAGGCCCATCCTGGTTTCCTTTTGCTGAATTGGCCTAAGTGTGCCAGTAGGGCAGACCTCGACGCACTTCATGCAAAGATAGCACGGAATCTCTTCCACAAAGATGAGCGGGGTCCCTGCGTAGATTCCCTCCCTAATATCGAGGGGTCTTATGGCCTTGTAGGGGCAGACCTCGACACACCTTCCGCATCTAATGCACTTTGACGGAAAAATTTCCTCTGGCACCGCTCCAGGGGGCCTTAGAACATTTGTGGTTACTGGGGATTTGAAAAATTTTATGGCCCTTGCCGGCCTAGGAAGTGCAAACATGGCGCCTGCCATTGCTGAGGCCATGAGAAAGAATCTTCTCGAAATGGACACGTCCCCTTTTTGGGAATGGGCCTTTTTTTCTTTTTGAAACTTCTTATGAAACTTCATCTTCGGCATTAAAGTATGTAAGCCCGACACTTAAGACAGTGTCTATTTTCATGATGTCTTCAACCTTTTCCTCCATCTCCTTGGAGGTATCAGATTCGAGAACCGCAACCACGTTTCCCTTTTCGTCTGATCCGTGGATTTCAACCCCGTCTATTTCCCCGATTAAATTCAGGGTTTCATGGATCTTGTCGGGGTCCACATTTATGACAAATCCTCCAACAGGCATCTCTTCCTGACCTCCTCTAACTAATAGGGCTTGTAGTTTTTAAGTTTTTGTTGGGTCCTGATTCTGTTTTGAAGGATGTTTGAAAATCCCCCTGACTTGACTGGTGGTTTGAAGATGGAAGAGATGGTGTCTTCTCCTGCAATGCCATCTAGGGTGCGCGGGTTTTCAAAGCAGCGCACACCCTTCTTCTGCCCCTTGGATGCAGACTCTAGGGCAGCCTCCTTCAGGACCTTCATAAAGTCGTGGTTAGTCTTTTCATCCCCCATCATGATGGCAGAGCATCTTGCAACATAGGCCCTTATGCGGCCCTGGATGCAGTTTATGCCAGCGGCCTTGCAAAAGGTTTCAAGCTCCTTTGGTGGAAGGGCAGAAAGCTCTGCATAGCGGGCCTGAAGGTCGATTCTTCTAAGAAGTTCAAGCCACTTGTGGCCTGCGTACTTGGTGGAAATCTTTGATGCAAGCCTCAATATTTCCGGAGTTCCCCTAAGATAAGGAAAGCCTTTGACTTTTACGACCTCCTTGCATCTAAGGCCGTTTTTGTCGAGGATCTCCTCCATTATCTGCCAGTTTTGGGCACACTCGGCCCCCTTGGTGTGACTGTAGTGAAAGATTGACTCTTCCTGTGATGCATGAACGAAAGTGGAAACGAAAATAAGAAGTAACAATAGGTAAAAGATGATTCTCTTCATGGGCAGATTCATAGGCAGATTTGTTAAATTTTAAAATTGAACAGTCATGGGCCGGCCCAAGCAGCCGGCCCTTTATTTATTTTTACCTTTTTACGACTTCATGTGAACCAGGAAGGGCTTAAGGGGCTTTGGTCCAGATACCTTCCTTATGCGACAGGCGCATATCTTGAACTCAGGCTCCTTTGAACCTGGGTCGAAGGCATCCTTTGTGACCCTGTTTATCATCCTGTCCTCATCCTGGTCATGCCAGTAGACGAATACCATGCCTTCGCACGGGCCCACATACACCTTTGCAGGCAGTATGTTCTTACCCCGCCTCGATACCACCTCGACCATGTCACCTGGCTTTATGCCGAGCTTTTCAGCATCCTTGGGGTTCACCTCCACATAGGCGTAGGGGTTGGCGCGCATGAGCTCCTTTATTCGGCCAGTCATGCTGCTCGTGTGCCAGTGGTCGATGATTCTGCCTGTTGACAGATAAAATGGATATTCGCTGTCTGGCATCTCTTCTGGGCCCTTCATTGGCCTCAACCAGACCCACAGCTTCCTGTCCTTGTGGGCAGGGCCGTAGAACTGATATGGTAGGTCATTCTTTGCGTGTTTGTCAGCAAGTGGGTCGAGGCCCCGGACGAACTTTATGTCAGTGCCGCCCTTGAGTGCCCACTCCTTTGTTGGTGCAGGCCACTGAACGCCATCCGGGAGCTTTTCAAGGACCTCATAGGTGGCTCCCCTCAGGTCGTTATCCCGGCCCTTTGTGAGCTTCTGGGTGTACTCGTCCCATATTGCCTTTGGAAGCTCATAGTCGGGCTCTTTTCCTAGGAATGGCTCCACACACTTCTTTATTACCGGGTCCTTCAGCTCCTTTGCGAGCCTAAGTGCCCACTCCCTAACAATCCACACCTCAGGCATTGCATCACCTGGTGCATCCACTGCCTTGACAGTGAGCTGGGAGCGCCTTTCCGTGCACCCATAGACACCTGTCTTTTCAAAGTGAAAGGCAGTTGGCAGTATGAGATTGGCAAGCTCTGTGGTCTTTGTGGGAAAGATGTCTGTGACGATCATGAAGACATCTTCCCTCTTCATTCCCTTCCTGTACTTGTCGCAGTTTGGAAGCGACTGGGCAGGGCTTGTGCAGTTGATCCAGATGGCCTTGATCTTTCCCTGGTTTACTGCCTCGAACATGGCAATGGTATGGTAGCCAGGCTTAGGTGGAATCCTGCCCTCTGGAATGCCCCAGAGCCTTTCAACCTCGTGTCTCAGTTTGTCTATCTTGACAGGCCTGTGGGCAGGAAGGATGTGGCAGAGTCCGCCACCTTCACGGACGCCTCCGCATGCATTTGGCTGGCCAGTTAGGGAGAAGCTGTCGGCCCCTGGCCTGCACAACTGCCCTGTAAGGATGTGCAGGTTGTGGATGAGGTTATTGGCCCACACACCCCGGGACCTCTGATTGATTCCCATTGTCCAAAGGCTCATGGTGCCTTCGGATTTTGCAAACCAGTTGGCTGCCTTTCTTATCTTCTCTGGGGTGATGTTACCCTTACAGAGCCTGGCAACCTTTTCAGGGGTGTAGTCTTCAAGGAATTTTTTATATTCTTCGAACCCAACCTGCTTCTTGTCCTTGCCCATTCTGAATACTGCATAGTTATTCAGAAAATCCTCATCGTAGTATCCTTCCTTTACGATGACGTGGGCCATTGCATTTAGCAGGGCAAGGTCGGTTCCAGGCTCGAACTGAAGGTGAAGGTCTGCAATCCTGGAGGTTGGTGAAACCCTTGGATCGGCATTTATGACCTTTACTGTGTCCCTGTTGTCAAGTTTTCTGCGCATGATGCGCCTGAAGAGCACTGGGTGTGCCTCAGCGGTGTTACTTCCAATGATGAAGAAACATGAGGCCCTTTCAAAGTTCGAGTAGCTTCCAATGGGCTCGTCGGCACCAAAGGATGTGATATATCCGCCAACTGCACTTGCCATGCAGAGGCGGGGGTTTCCTTCGACATTGTTGGTCTTGAGCCCGCCCCTCATCACCTTTTGAAAGATGTAAGTCTCTTCGGTAAGGGACTGGCCTGAGCCGTAATATGCCACTGAGTTGTTGCCATATTTCTTGATTGCATTTGCAAACTCCCTGGCTGCAATATCAAGGGCCTCGTCCCAGGAAATCTCCTTGAAGGGGTCGGTCTTCCTTGCCCGATAGAGGGGTTTCTTGAATCTCTCTGGGTGGTTTGTGCCCATGAGCTTGTAGAAGAGCATCCCCTTCATGCAAAGGTAACCCATGTTGGTTCTCGACTGGGGGATACCCCTCAGGGCCACTGCCTTACCGTTCTTTACCCCAAGCTCTAGCCTGCATCCAGAGCCACAAAGACGGCAGGTTCCCTTGTGCCAGCTATCTGCATCTGATGCGTGGGCAGTGTCCTCGTTTGTAAAAGGAAGGTTCATTCCAACATATGATGCAGCCGTAAGGGCGGCGGTTCTCTTAATGAATTCTCTTCTTGAAAGCCCCATATGATTTTCCTCCTTTTACTTGTGGATAAAAAAGTGATGGGCAGGGTGGCAATCCCAGCATTTCTTGCCCTTTGGGCGCTTCATGTACTGTGCGTTGTGGCATGCGGCACAGTTTGTCTCGTCTGGAGATGCCTTAAGGTTTTCATAGGTGCCGTGGCACTGGAAGCATTTGACATTATCGAGGCCATGCACCGAGTTGTACCAATCTTTGTAAATCTCTGGAGTGACCTCCTTGTGGCACTGGCTGCAAGGGGTCAGTTTTTCCTGCTCTGTAAGCTCCGGATGAGCCGCAATGGCAGCGCCGGCAGTTACCATAATGAAGGCTATTACCAGCATGGAAAGTTTTAAAAGTTGTCTCTTCACTGTTCACCTCCTAAACAAGAAGGGCCGGATAAACCGGCCCTGTGTGAAAGACTTTGTTAGAATGTAAATCTGAATTCTGCGTAGAAGAAATCCAGATCCTCATCCTTGGTGAATATCTGTTCCACTACGTCGTCGCCCCATACGTGGCTGTAGTAGAGATCCAGGCCCATGGTTACTCCATAAGCCTTGTAGATGTCCTTGATGAAGATGGAGATATCCCACATGGTTCCAAGGTCGTCATCCGTGAAACCATCAGCTGGCCTGAGTGCCTTGTAGCCGAAAAGGTCTGCCCTGGTTGCACCAGAACCCTGGTACCAGGCATCCTCTTTCTCTGTGAGCCAAAGCCTTGTGACGTCGGTACGTACGAGAACGTTTGGCATAGGTTTGACCATGAGCTGGCCAAAGCAGTAGGTGGTGTTCATGAGGTTGAACCAAGGGGTCATGGCGTAGATGCGCAAGGTGGGCATCATCTGGAAGAAGGTGTCCCTGTCATTGTCGTTGGGATCGTCGTCACCAGAGCTCTGGAAGTAACCACCCCTGATCCAGGGCTGCCAGTTGATGTCTTCGAACTTATAACCACCTTCGAGGGCAACTGCATAGGCACTCTGGTCATCATTGCCCCATACACCGCTCTGGTACACACCCCATACCAGGAAGTCAAAGCTACCGGGGCCCATCTTTGGAGTTACGTAAATGATGTGTCCACCGATGTTGTTGATTTCAGGATCCTGGTCTGGAAGACCGCGGTCGTCATTGTAGTAGTAGTAGAAGAGCTGTGAATCCAGCCCGGGAATGACAGTGTCCTTCAAGGTGAATACAGCTGTAAGGATATCGATGTCATGGATTTTGTATCCATTGACCTTGTTCTCCATGTAATCGAGATAGAATCCACCCTGGGTAGGCTGGAAGCCAGCCACTGTGAAGTTGTAGTCCTTGTCATTCCAGGCAACCTGAAAACCGTCGAAGGAACGGCCAACACGGGACCACTCGAAACCACCGATGAGCCTCTGGGAGATGCGAAGTTTCCTCAGCCACTGAAGCCTCTTGTTTTTGGGCTTGGTGTTGTACTCGAGGCCGCTGTTGTATTTGAAACGACCTATGGTTGCGCTGAGGTTAG
The DNA here is from genome assembly GCA_013154175.1 of Thermodesulfobacteriota bacterium. GTDB lineage: Bacteria > Desulfobacterota > Dissulfuribacteria > Dissulfuribacterales > QOAL01 > JAADCZ01. The sequence goes on along the minus strand of JAADCZ010000014.1, from coordinate 26,070 downwards.
GGGTTCCAGGCATGCGTCCCCTGAGCCACAACTGGTCGATTCCTACCTTTCCAACGTCCCTTGCACCATTGTTCTGGCCATAGTAAAGGGCGCCGGTTCCGTAGGAGGCATGCCTTGGAAGACCAAAGAACTGGGTCCAGTTCAACTCACTGTATGCATCTATGTTCCTGGAGTTGAATCCAAAGCCCAGACGCATCTTGCTTGAGACAAAGTCATACTGATCATCGACTGTGGTTGGCGTTTCAAAGGTAGCCCAGTTTTCGTACCTGATCTCTTCCTTGAACTTGATATAGGCGTTGTCACTGACCTTGTACGCCAGCGCACTGCCTGCTGTAAGGAACAGCATGGCAAAAATTAGTGCCAAAATCGGTCTTTTCATTACTAATCCCTCCTTTTTTTGTTTTAAAAATGTAACAAGGCTGTGGCTCCCTACAAACCACAGCCTTTATTCAGTTGTTTATGCTCCTAGAGAGCTTACCTATTAAAGGGGACCTGTGCTCATAACAGTGCTGAGATCCTCGATCTTGTTGTTCTTCATACGGTAGTTGTAGATCTGCTGCAGATCCTTATACATCTGGAAGAGCTGGAAGAATCCATGCCAGTGTGCATAGTCGGGTCCGTTCATTGCAGCACCCTGACGTGCACGCCTTCCTGCATGGTGCCACAGGTAGTACATGATTTCCTGGAATCCGTCAGACCATGGATCCTTGCCCAGAAGTCCCTTGGCCTCCAGCTCCTTCTTCATCTTCACAGCACCATCCCAGTAGAAGTTGTAAAGGGCGACTGCGTCGTCCAGGGTATTGATTTCCTTCTGTATCTGGGTTGGGCCGTGGCAGTTGGCGCAAACCTGTCTCATGAGCTTTGCACCCTTTTCACCGTCACCCCTTTCGCCAGAGCGGATAACGCTCTTGGGGTGAACCAGATCCCACTTGAGCCTTTCATTGATGTTGTGGGTGGTGGTCAGATCGCCAATTCCACTCATATGGCAAGTGGCGCATGTGGGAGCGGTGTAGTCACCTGGCTGCCATGCATCAGGAGCGCTGTCCCATTCCCATGTTTCGCCCTGGGTGGCGAAGATCTGTCCGTGCTTGCTCTCCATGTAGATTTCAATGTCTGGATGGTCAGGGCCAAGGTGGCAGCTTGCACATGCCTCGGGCTTCCTTGCCTCTTCGATAGAGAACTGATGCCTTGTGTGGCAGACTGTACAAGTTCCAACAGAACCATCGGGGTACCTGGTTCCAACACCACCTGGCCAGGTGTTCTTGATTGGCTTGTGGTCTGGGCCAAGCTCTACCTGACCACCGTGGCACATCTGGCATCCTGCCTCTCTCGAGGCCCAGTTGCTGGAATTGGACCTGGAGTTACCAATAAATTCGGCACCCTCCAGGTGATAAATCAGGTTCAGGGTCTTTTTCTTTTCCACAACAGGGTAGCTGGCCAGCTTTGCATGGCCACTTTTCAGAAACTGCTCAACCTCCTGTGGATGGCAGCGGGAGCATGTCTTTGAAGAAACCATTGGGGAGATGTAGATGTTCGACCCCTTGATTCCAGAACACTGGCTTGCCATTGGTGAGCTCTTTTCCACCACGTGGCAGTCGAAGCAGGATACAGAGGCGTGGGCCATCTTTCCCTTTTTCCACGACTCCACGATTCCAGGAGTCTTCTTTGAGTGACATTCGATGCACTTTGCGGCCTCTGGAGACATGCCACGTTTTATAACTAGCTCCTTGAAGAGCTTGGGCGTGGCGTTGCCAGAGTACTCTTCGGCAAGTGCCGCACCTGTTATCAGCCCCAAAAAGATGACGGCCAATAACAATGTGCCCATTTTGGTTAATAACTCTTTCATGTTAACCCTCCTTATTTATTTTGAATTTTTATAAAACCTAAGCAAATCATTCCTTGCGTTGGGACCTCTTGGCTAGCTCCCTGAACTCGCTGACGATGTCTCCATGGCCCACCTCATGGTGGCAGTCCAGGCATGTCTTCTTGGTCTGCCCAACGAGAAATGCCTTGTGTGCGGTGTAGGCCTTTAGGGGAATGCCAGGAGCCACCAGTTCCTTGTGACATTCCATACATCCTGAGTTGTAGGCGGAATGCACGTATGGCCCCCTCTCTTCCCAGAGTTTGAGCCAATCTGTCTTCTTGCCCATCCAGTGGGCCTTGATGTCGTGGAGGCCTGCCAAGGCCTTGGTCTTTAGGTAATTGGCAAGACTGTCATGGGGTAGGTGGCAGTCAACGCACCTGGCCCTTATCACTCCCTTGGCATCTGTACCGTGTTTACCTGCAGCCCAGGTCTTGTAAAACGGGTGCATTTCGTGGCATGAATTGCAAAACTCCACTGTGCTGGTAGATTGGACCTGTTTTGCAGCGAAAAATGCCACAACAAGGGCCACAAGGAAGGCAATAATACATGCAACGACTACCGCCCCCCCATTATCTTTGATAATCCTCATTGAAACCCTCCTGGTCACTGAAGTTTGAAGGATGGAAAATTTTTCCATCTTAATTTTAGCGAATTTTTCTGTTACTGTGTGGTTAAATATGTTACTAAGATGTTACAAATCAAATTGCTGGTTAGGGCCTGTTAACTCTACTTGAATTTGTTGGTTGTTACCCACCTTAAACACATAGATACGCGGAGGTGAATTATGGCGATCTTCGTACGAAACAATGCGGTTGAGTTTGAGCCTCATCCAAAGTTCAATGGTGTTAGTATAGCAAAACTTGCAGGAAAGGACCAGGGTGCATCCCTCGGGGTGTCCATTTTACTCTTGGAGCCAGGTATAGAAATTCCCGTTCATACCCATGATGAAAGCGTCGACTCAATTTATTGCCTTGAAGGGCAGGGGGAGATCTTCGTCTCAGGCTCGTGGCAGCCCCTAGGCCCGGGTGATTATTGTCTTGTGCCGGCCAAAGAGGAACACGGCGTCAGAAATGGAAAGGATAGCAAGCTGAAGCTGTTCATTGTCCATAGTCCACCACTTTTTTAACACGAATGTTTCCCAAGCTCGGCCAGAAAATCCTTTTCTGGTTCATAGTAATCTTTGGCCTCTTCGGCTCGATCTTTCTTGTCTGGCAGGGTAAGCAGTACAAGCAGGCCGGACTATCCCAACTGCTTCAACAGGCAAGGGGCATATACCATTTTGTTGTGTTTTCCAGGCAACTCATTTCAAAGTGGCACGGTATCTACGTGAAGGAAGGGGACAAATTCGTCAGGAAGACCCCTTCGGCCTTTACAGGGGAGCTCGCTGCCATATCGGGAATGAAGGGCCCCTTCTCCCTGAAGATAGCTGTCTTGAAGACAAAGAATCCCGCCCATATGCCAGACAGATTCGAGGCGCAGGCCATTCATGAAATGGTCTCTGGCAAAAAGCGCGAAGTTTGGAAGCTCGAGTATCAGGGAGGCAGCTATCGATTCAGATATGCGGGGCCCCTGGTGTTCGAAAACGAGTGTCAGAGCTGCCATGCCAGAAAGCCGGTGGTCAAGGTCCTAGGCTGTATATCCATTGGGGTGGATGCAAACAACTTCTTCACTGCCCTGGAAAGGGATATCGTTCATTATGCGATATACATGATAAGCGGCATATTGCTTATCCTTACCCTGTTATGGTTCATGCTTCGAAGCTACGTGCTAAATCCCCTGAAGGAGCTTAGCCATGCAGCAGAGGAGGTAAGAAAGGGGAATCTGGATGTTCGGGTGCATCTGGATCAGAGTCTTGAATGGAAAAATGTCGGAGACAACTTCAACAACATGGTCTCTGCCTTGGCCAAGAGGCAAAGCGCACTAAGGGAAGAGGCGGACACCGCACTCGAACGCCTGAAGCTTGCATATGATGAGCTAAAGAAGATCGAAAAGTATAAATCAGACTTTTTCACCAACATCACCCATGATCTCAAAACTCCCATTACGGCCATTAAAGGTGCCGTAACGATTCTTGAGAGAAAGTGCTCCAGGGACCAGGAGCCCTATCTCAACATTTTGCAGAGAAATGTTCAGAAACTTTCCTCCATGGTCCAGGACCTTCTTGATTGTTCGAGGCTCGAAAGTGGGGAGCTTGCCCTTCACAAGGAAGTGGCGGATCTGGCAGAGGTGTTGGAGGATGCCATCCTTCTTGCCATGCCACTTGCCTGGCGAAAGAAGATTCACCTCGACTATCACATGCCAGATGAACCCTGCCTTGCGAGCATGGACAAGAAACGTCTCGAGCAGGTCATCATCAATCTTCTCTCCAATGCCATTAAATTTTCACCAGAAAGGGATACAATTGAAATCAGGCTCTTCAGGGAAGGGGACTACTGGAAGGTGACCATCGAAGACAATGGCCCTGGCATCCCCCCTAAGGATAGAGAGCGCATCTTTAACAAGTTTTTTCAAAGGACGGATTCAAAGTCTGATTCAGGTATGGGCCTTGGGCTTGCAATTGCCAAGGGAATAATCAAGGCCCATAGAGGCATCATTGGGGTTACGGATAGAAAGCATGGGAAAGGTGGCAGTTGTTTCTTTTTTCTTATTCCTTGCCTAGAGGATGAAAAAAAGGGTCAGGAAAATGGCTAATCCCAAAATTTTAGTTGTGGAGGATGACGACGACATCAGAACCGTTCTGATGGATCAGCTAAAACTCGATGGGTTTGAAACAGTAGGGGCCTCTACCGGGACGGAGGTTCTCGAAGGCTACAATGTGCTGGCACCGGATCTAATAATCCTAGACCTCAAGCTGCCAGACATAGATGGCCTCGTGGTGTGTCAGGAGATACGAAAGAGATCCGATGTGCCCATAATAATAGTAAGCGCCAGGGATTCCCTTCCAGATAAGATTCGGGGGCTAGAGCTCGGTGCAGACGACTATGTGACAAAGCCCTTCGAATACCTCGAGCTCGAGGCACGGATCCGAGCGTGTCTAAGGCGCAGAAAGTCTGTGGCAAACCAGGACCCGCTGGATCTTGGAAGTCTCAAGGTGTTCAGAAAGAAACGCATGATAGAGGTCAACGGCAAGAGCGTGAATCTTACCAAAAAGGAATATGAGCTCTTGAACCTTTTTCTCGAAAATAGGGGGCAGGTGCTCAGCAGGGAGTTTCTGAGCAGTCACCTCTGGAACAAGAAGGAGGTGTATCCCTGGTCACGGGCCCTTGACGTCCATGTAAGAAGGCTAAGAAAGAAGATAGAGCCAGACCCTGCAAACCCCACCTATATCCTTACCCATGCAGGGGTGGGCTACCGTTTTGCAGCAGACTAAGACCAGAAGCGGCCCTGGGTATTTTCAGATTGTTTTTTTACAGACGACACGGAAGCATCAAAGGGCCCGAGGCTTGGCCACCTTCCTACTCGTGCACCATGTCCTGGGTGTCGTACTCTGCCCGCAGGGCAGGGTAGCCCAGCACCTGCTGGACACCATCGGCCAGGGCCTCATCCATCCTGACATTGAATTCATCTGGAAGGGACAGGTGTACGACCCCCTTGTTGTTGATGCGTACAGTGAGTGTCACAGGAAGCTCTCCGGGGTTTTGTTTCAGAACGTCCCTTAGCTGGCCAACAGCCGCCCTGCCAACCTGTTCCTCCTTGAGCTCGATGATGACACCGCATGTCCTTCTTGTGCAGATATCCTGTAGGTAGTCGATTTTTTCAGCGATAATCTTGCATGAAAGCTCTTCCTGGTCCTCTCCTTCCTTTTTGAGGAGACCTTCCACGAAGATCGGCCTGTCACCCTCGATTATCTCCTTGCACCTGGAGTAGACCTCTGGAAAGCAGATTACCTCGATGGACCCTGTAAGGTCTTCCAGGACGAGAAAGGACATCTTGGTCCCCTTCTTGGTGAGCTTGTCCTTCTTGCTCCGCACGATGCCTGCCACATAGACCCTGGAGCCCTCTGGCACACCAGGAAGCCTATCGGTATCCAGGGTGGAAAGGCGCGCAAGATCATCCCGGAAGGTATCGAGAGGGTGCCCACTTATGTAAAAGCCCAGGGCCTCCTTTTCCTTGGAAAGCCGTTCGAGTTCATCCCACTCCTCCACATCAGGGATCTTGAAGGCTGCTGTTGCCTCGCCGGCAAGGGGTGCGCAGTCGAAAAGGGATTTTTGTCCAAGGCTCTTCTCCCTCTGCTTTTTATGCCCATAGTCAAGGGCCGCGTCAATCGATTCAAAGAGCTGCGCACGCTTGAGGCCAAAGCAGTCGAGTGCCCCGGATTTTATAAGGCTTTCAAGAACCCTCTTGTTCACCTTTTTAAGGTCCACCCTGGAGACGAAGTCCATGAAGTCCTTGAATGGGCCGTGTTCCTCCCTCTCCCTGATGATGACGCGGATGGCACTCGTACCCACATTTTTTACTGCAGCGAGGCCAAAGCGAATCTTTTCATCCTCTATGCTGAAGTCCTCCTCGCTCTTGTTGATGTCTGGAGGAAGCACCTCGATGGAGCTCGAGCGGCACTCGGCAAGGAACTTTACGACCCCGTCTGTGTTCCCAAGCTCGTTGGAAAGAAGGGAAGTCATATAGGGGATTCTGTAGTGTGCCTTTAGCCATGCAGTCTGGTAGGAGATGAGGGCATAGGCTGCAGAATGGCTCTTATTGAAGCCGTAGCCTGCAAACTTTGCCATGAGGTCAAAGATTGTCTCTGCCTTTTCCTTGTCGATTCCCTTCTCTAGGGCCCCCTTCATGAAGCGGTCCTTCTGGGCCTCCATGACCTCGGGAATCTTCTTTCCCATTGCACGCCTAAGAAGGTCACCCTCTCCCAGGCTGTAGCCTGCAAGCTCCTGGGCAATCTTCATGACCTGCTCCTGGTACACGATTACCCCGTAGGTCTCCTTGAGGATGGGCTCAAGCTGGGGAAGAAGATATTTTACCTCCACCTGGCCATGCTTTCTCTTTACGAAGTCGCTAACCATTCCGCTTTCCAGCGGACCTGGCCTGTAAAGGGCCACAAGGGCGATGAGATCAGTGAAGGTGGTTGGCTTGAGCTGCCTTATGAGGTTTTTCATGCCGCTACTTTCAAGCTGGAACACCCCGGTTGTATCGCCCTTCTGGAGGAGCTCAAAGGTCTTCGGATCATCTAGGGGGATGGAGGAAAGGTCGATGTCCTCGCCATAGTGTTTCTTTACGAGTTTGACTGCAGTATCTAGGACGGTGAGGGTCTTTAGGCCAAGAAAGTCAAACTTTATAAGGCCCACCTTCTCGACATCCTTCATGTCGAACTGGGTTACAGTCTCGCCTTCCTGACCCTTGGTGAGAGGAAGGTATTCCACCATGGGCTTGTCTGAGATTACAACCCCTGCGGCATGGGTGGATGAATGCCTCGGCAGCCCCTCTAGGGCCCTGGCAACAGTTAGTAGACGCTTGATCTGCTCATCCTTCTGGGAAAGTTCCTTGAGCTTTGGTTCGAGTTTTATTGCCTCTTCAAGGCTAATGTTGAGCTTGTCAGGGACGAGCTTTGCAATCTTGTCCACATCCTGGTAGGTCATTCCAAGGCCCCGGCCAACGTCCCTGATTACAGCCTTGGCCTTCATCTGGCCAAAGGTGATTATCTGGGCAACAAAGTCCTCGCCGCCATATTTTTCAGTGACATACCTTATGACCTCGTCCCTTTTTGCCATGCAGAAGTCGACATCGATATCTGGAAGGGAGACCCTTTCCACATTGAGGAAACGCTCAAAAAAGAGGCCATAGCGCACAGGATCAATGTCGGTGATTCCCATGGAGTAGGCAACCAGGGAGCCTGCAGCCGACCCCCTTCCTGGACCCACGGGGATTCCGTGGTCCTTGGCCCAGTTGATGAAGTCGGCAACAATCAAGAAGTAGGAGGCAAAGCCCTTGTCCTTTATGATTTCAAGCTCTTCCTCGAGCCTGCTCTCATAGACCTTTAATTCTTCCGGGCCAAGGTCGAGCTGTTTCTTTCTCTTCTCGAAGCCTTTCCTTGCCTGTCTTTCAAATTCCTCCTCATAGGTGGTGCCAGGGTCGATCTGGAACAGGGGGAAGTGGTGCTTGCCAGTCTCTATCTCCACATTGCATCTTTCTGCTATCTCCTTTGTTGCAGCCAGGGCCTCGGGGCACCACTGAAACCTCTTTTCCATCTCCTCTGGCGGGGTGAAAAAGAGGGTGTCCGTGGAGAATTTCATGCGTTTTGAATCGTTGACCGTCTTGCCTGTCTGGATGCAGAGGAGCACGTCGTGGGCATCGGCATCCTCCCTGTTGAGGTAGTGGCAGTCATTGGTGGCCACAAGGGGAATGCCAAGCTTTCTCGATAGCTCCACCAGGCCCTGGTTGACATTAGTTTGTTCAGGAATGGAATTTTCCTGAAGCTCGAGATAGAACCTGTCTTTGAAGATGCTCGCATAGGTCTCTGCAAGGGCCTGTGCCTTTTTCTCGTTGCCCAGAAGAAGGGCGTGGCTTACTTCCCCGTGGAGACATGCAGAAAGGGCAATGAGCCCCTCATTGAACTGCTGGAGTATTTCCTTGTCCACCCTGGGCTTGTAGTAGAAGCCTTCAAAGTTTGCCAGGGTGACGAGCTTCATGAGGTTTTTGTAGCCAGTCTGGTTCATGGCAAGGAGCACTAGATGATAGGCTGCTTCCGACTGGCTCTTGGCGCTCCTGTCATGCCTGCTTCCAGGGGCAACATACACCTCACAGCCGATAATTGGCTTGATGCCGGCCTTTTGTGCACCCTGGTAGAATTTCAGCACACCATACATGTTTCCGTGGTCAGTGATTGCCACGGAGTCGTAGCCATATTCCTTGGCCCTGGGAAACAGGTCCTTTAGCCTAATGGCCCCATCGAGGAGGCTGAATTCTGTATGAAGGTGAAGATGGGTAAAACTTGTCTCGGCCATGTATGCGTCCCTGTCTGTCAGGCTTTAGCTAACTCTATTCCCATTCGATGGTTGCAGGTGGTTTGGAACTTATGTCGTAACAGACCCTGTTTACGCCCCTTACTTCATTGATGATTCGATTGGACATCCTTGCCATTATATCGTAGGGAAGCTTTGTCCAGTCGGCAGTCATGGCATCGAGGCTGTCCACCACCCGGATTGCAACCACATGGTCATAGGTGCGCTCATCCCCCATGACACCCACGGTCTTTATGGGAAGGAGCACAGCAAAGGACTGCCACACCTTCCAGTACCAGTCAGATGCCTTCATCTCCTCAAGGACGATACTGTCTGCCTCCCGGAGGATGTCGAGACGCTCCTTTGTGACCTCTCCAAGGATTCTTATGGCAAGGCCTGGGCCTGGGAATGGGTGACGATTTATGAGCTCATAGGGCATGCCAAGCTCCTTTGCCACCTTTCTTACCTCGTCTTTGAAGAGCTCACGAAGGGGTTCAATAAGGTCGAGCTTCATCACCTCTGGCAGGCCACCCACGTTGTGATGGCTCTTGATGGTGGCAGAGGGCCCCTTGAAGGAGACGCTTTCAATAACATCTGGATAGAGGGTTCCCTGGGCGAGAAAATCCACCTGGCCGATGCGTGAAGCCTCTTCCTCAAATATCTTTATGAATTCGTTTCCAATGATTTTTCTTTTCTTCTCAGGGTCCTCGACGCCGGCAAGCTTTTTCAAGAAGCGCTCTTCAGCATCCACATAGACAACGTTCAAATCGAACTGTTTCAGAAAGGCAAGGACCGTCTCAGGCTCATTTTTTCTAAGAAGTCCGTTGTTTACAAAGACGCACACCAGCCTGTGGCCAATTGCCTTGTGAATGAGAAGGGCCGTCACGGTGGAGTCTACCCCACCGGAAAGGGCACAAATGACCCTGCCATCTCCAACCTTTTCCTTTATCTCATTTACTGTGGTGGCAACGAAGGACTCCATTGTCCAGTTGGGCTCGCACTTGCAGACGCGAAAGAGGAAGTTTGAAAGCACATCCATGCCAATTTCAGTGTGGACAACCTCGGGGTGGAACTGGACCCCATAGATGGCCTTTTCCTTGTTTGCCATAGCGGCGATTGGGCAGGAAGAGCTATGTGCCAATGTTTTGAAGCCATTGGGAAGTCTTTCCACCTTGTCCCCGTGGCTCATCCATACCTGATGGCCTGGCTCCCCTGTGGAAAGTCCATAAAAGATTTCATCTGGATCATCGATGATGAGCCTTGCATGGCCATATTCCCTGTGATCGCTTCTTTCCACAACACCGCCAAAGAGAAGGCTGATGAGCTGCATTCCATAACATATTCCCAGCACTGGAAGGCCCAGGTCAAAGATTTCCTTGCCAATCTTTGGGGCATCTTCATCGTAGACACTCGAGGGCCCACCTGAAAGGATGATGCCCTTGGGCTCCATTGCCTTGATTTCATTAATACTTATATTAAATGGGTGTATTTCACAGTAGACTTTGGCCTCTCTGACCCTTCTTGCGATAAGCTGGGTGGTCTGGGAGCCAAAATCTAGGACAAGTATTTTTTGTTTGGTCGCTGTTTGCATAACTACCTCAAATCATTAAATTTTTACTTGTGATTGTTAAATTTTAGAACCCTTGGACGGAAAGAATAGTAACTGAAATCATGGAAAATAAAAAGTGCATAAAGTTGAGAAGAAAATTTGACTGTGGTAAGGTGCCTTGTATGGATGAAAATAGTAAGGGGCCAGGCAAGGCCGATTTTGACAGACAGATGCCCCAGGAATCCAAGGAACAGGAACCCCAAAAGGGTTCCTCCGATATAGGCCAAGGTTGTCAGGGAGGTTGCAGTGGCTGCCTCGACGGTGGCTCCCACTGCACAGATGACCTCGCCAATGATGCCAGAGAAAGGGCGGAGGATGAAGGGGACAGGCCCTTTCCATCTCAGAAGGCCCTTGAAAAGGAAATAAGCGAGTATCTGGCAAAGAAGTATGGCGGAAGGGTCAAGGTGATTTCCCAAATGGTCTTCCCTGGACAAACCAAGGTTGATGAAACGGACCATACCGAAGAACAGGTGAAGAAAAAAGACGGTATAGTCAATTTCAACATCAAACCCAAGGAGCTAGAGGAATACCTCAACGAATACGTTGTCAAACAGGATGAAGCAAAGGCGGTTCTCGCCACCAAGATATGCACCCACTTCAACAAGATCGCCTATCTGGAAAAAAAGAGCAAGAAGAAGCAGCCGGTTGGAAATATCAAAAACAACATCATTCTCATTGGCCCCACAGGAGTGGGCAAGACCTATCTCATAAAACTCATAGCTGCCAAACTTGGTGTACCCTTCGTCAAGGGGGATGCCACAAAGTTCAGTGAAACAGGTTACGTGGGCGGCGACGTCGAGGATTTGGTCAGGGATCTGGTCAAGGAGGCAGATGGGGACATTGAAAAGGCCCAGTATGGCATCATCTACATAGACGAAATTGACAAAATTGCCTCCACTGAAGGCCTGAGGGGGCCAGATGTGTCGAGGTCAGGAGTGCAAAGGGCGCTTCTGAAGCCCCTGGAAGAGACAGATGTGGATCTCAAGACCCCCCACGATCCCATCTCCCAGCTAGAGGCCATAGAGCATTTTCGAAAGACCGGCAAGAGGATGAAGAAGACCATCAATACGAAGAACATCCTCTTCATCGTAAGCGGTGCATTCTCTGGACTCTCCGACATCATAAAACGCAGACTGACCAAGCAGGGAATCGGTTTCGGTGCTGACCTGGACCTGCAGGACGAGCAGGACTGGCTGAAACAGGTCAAGCCCCAGGATCTGGTTGAATTTGGTTTCGAAAATGAGTTTATCGGCCGTCTTCCTGTCATAGCTGTCCTTGAGGAGCTAACGGAGGAAGACCTCTTTGAGATTTTGAAGAACCCCAAGAGTCCGGTTATCGTCAGCAAAAAACAGGACTTTCGTGCCTATGGGATCGATCTGAAGTTTGAAGAGGATGCCTTGAGACTCCTGGCTGCCCAGGCATATCAGGAAAGGACCGGCGCCAGGGCACTTGTGAGCGTGCTGGAAAGGGCCCTCATGCCCTTTGAAAAGGCTCTTCCCTCCACGGATATAGACTTTCTCGTGGTGACCAAGAGTCTCGTGGCCGACCCTGAAGGGGCCCTTGAAGAGCTGTTAAGGGAGCCTAACAGGCCAGAGCGGATAAGGCAGTATGAGGCAATCATACACGATGAGAAGCAGCAGATTGTAAAGGGTCTGGACATCGAGCAGCTCCCGGCCTGGAAAGAGCAGGGTGTTTTATTGAATGACCACCGGAAGGAACTTATTGCCCATCTTTGCCTCAAGGATGACCTTACTATCGATGAAGCAGCCTCCAACGTCCTTTTCTGGATACAGCAAATCAAGAGTTACGAGGCCTCCTTTTACAACAGATGTGAAATAGAGATCACCTTTGACGACGCGGCAGTGGACAAGATACTTGAGGCATGCAAGTTGGATCCTGCCAGTTTGTACACCCAGTGTGAACGCTTAACCAGCATTCTAGAATATGGTCTCACCCTAATCCGGGAACGCACGGGGCAGTCGGAATTCAACATTCCGTCTGACGCCGTGGAAAATCCCGAGCTTTTTATAAACCGTCTCATCCGTATCTGTTACGAATCCAACAGTTAGGAGAACCATTTATGGGAAGTGGTAACAAGCCGGTTGTACTTCTGGTGGACGACAGGCCCGAGGGTAAGAAAATTTTTTCACAGATTGCTGAGGAATTTCCTTTCGATCTGCTAGTGGCAGAGGATGGACAGGAGGGATTTGATCTGGCCAGGGAGCACGAACCAGACCTCATTGTCATTAGAAAGAATGTCCCCATTCTCAACGCCCAGTCTGTCAGCGTATTGCTGAAACAGTCGCCCAACACGGAAAAAATTCCAATTCTTGTCATCTGTCCTGATTATTCCCCTGATGATGAGGAGAAGTTTCAGGACGCAGGTTGCAATGACTGCATCAAGGACCTGGACGAGGTAGATATCGTAATCTCAAAATTGAAGGAGTGGCTGGCACTATGATGTTCCCAGAGTATAGACCAAGAAGGCTTAGGCAGACCGAGAAATTTCGTGCTTTGGTTAGGGAGACAACCGTTTCCAAGGATAATCTCATCTACCCCTTGTTTGCCGTACCTGGCAAGAAGGTGAAAGAGCCCATTGGTTCCATGCCTGGTGTTTTTCAAATGTCGGTGGACAATATTGTGGAGGAGGCCAAGGAGGTGTTCGACCTTGGCTTGCCAGCCATCTTGCTCTTTGGCATCCCTGAAAAGAAGGATTCAAAGGGCTCCCATGCCTGGATCAAGAGCGGCATAGTCCAAAGGGCCGTTGAGGCAGTGAAAAAGGCAGTACCAGACCTCTTGGTAGTTACTGACGTCTGCCTGTGTGAATACACCTCCCACGGGCACTGCGGCATTGTCGTCAAGGAAAAGAAAGGGGTCTTCCAGATAGACAATGATGCGACCCTCGAGCTTTTGCAAAAGGCAGCCTTGTCCCATGCAAGGGCAGGGGCCGACATGGTAGCCCCCTCTGACATGATGGATGGAAGGGTAGGGGCCATCAGGGAGATCCTCGATGACAACGGCTTTGAGCACGTGCCAATCATGTCCTATGCAGTCAAGTATGCTTCAAGTTTCTACGGGCCATTTAGGGATGCTGCCGAATGTGCACCCCAGTTTGGAGACAGGCGTTCCTACCAGATGGACATTGCCAACAGGCGAGAGGCCCTGAGGGAGGCCACCCTCGATATGGAAGAGGGCGCAGACATATTAATGGTCAAACCCGGCATGCCCTACTTGGACATCATAAGTCTCTTGAGGCAGGAGTTCACACTGCCCATAGCCGCCTATCAGGTAAGCGGCGAATATTCCATGATAAAGGCTGCTGCCCAAAATGGCTGGCTAACTGAGGATGCAGTGGTCCATGAGTCCCTGATTGCCTTCAGGAGGGCAGGAGCCGACATCATCATAACCTACTTTGCAAAGGACTTTGCAAAGGCCTCGGTCTAGTTTTACCTGGCCGCGGGTCCTGGCCAGTTTCAGACACCCGGGTTACAGGGTTTTTCTACCAGGTCAGGCCCTGGCCCTGCTGGGTACCTGGGTCCAGGGAACTGCCCAGAGGTGGCTCGTACTCGAGCTCACAGGGGACCCATTCTATGTGGGCCTCCTTGGTGCAGTCGCCGGTCTGCCCCTTCTGTTTTTCTCCCTTGCCGGCGGTATCCTCGCAGACCGCATACCCAAGGTTTCCTTTCTCATAGCCATTCAAACCCTCATCATGATCCAGGCCATAATTTTTGGCGTCTTGATTGATTACAATCTCATATCACTTGGTGCCATTCTTGGCCTTGCCCTGGTACTTGGCATTGGAATGGCCTTCGAAGTCCCGGCCAGGCAGTCCCTTGTCTACGACCTCGTTGGCAAGGAAGACATTACCAATGGCATAGCGATGCACTCCATGGCCTTCAATCTTGCCAGGTTCGGCGGGCCTGCAATAGCGGGGCTTCTGATGCAGGCAGGCATGATGGCAGAATGTTTTTATTTCAAGGCCCTTTCTGCCATTGGCATAATCTGGTGCCTCTATTATGTGAAAAGACGCTTCCCACAGTTCAACCGCCCCTTGAGGCAGGCCGCCGAGGCCTCCCCCTTGTCTGATATTCGGGAGCTCGCCTCCTTCATAATGGAAAAGCGTCTCCTCTTTCTCATTCTTTTGAACATCATGGGCTTTGGCATATTGCTTTTGCCTTATTCCATCCTGCTTCCATCCCTTGGCAGGGATGTATTGGGGCTAAATGCCAAGTATTACGGACTTATGTGTGCTGCAAATGGCCTTGGGGCCCTTATTGGGGCAGGCTTTGTGGCACAGTTCGGCCACACTGGCAACAGGATGAAGTGGTGGAGGCTAGGTGCCATTTTGTTCCCTCTTTCTCTGATGGGAGTGGCCTTTTCTAGAAGCTTCTGGGATGCCTGCCTCCTACTTCTGCTTAGCGGATTTGTCATGGTTATCTGCTCCACGAGTGCCATAAGCCTTTTGCAAATACATTCCAGCAATGAGCTCAGGGGCAGGATAATGGGGCTCTTCACCACATCCTTCATGGGGCTGTTTCCCTTTGGAAGCCTCATTCAGGGAAAGCTTGCATCCGCCTTTGGAATAAGGGAAACCCTTTTTGGCTGCGCCCTCGTTGCCCTTGGCCTCAGTCTTTCCCTTTGGGGGTGGGGTGGCAATCTTCTTTGGTCAAAAAAAGGTCACGGCTCAGGATGCGACTGATGAAAGGCTGAAGTTTCCGGGGCCCCCTCTATTGGGCAAGGCCCTTCTTGCCAGAAGGGCGTAGTACAATGGCCCTTATCTCCCTAGCAAACTTCTGGGAAAAAAGCAGATATTTGGCGCACTGTCTCGTGTCGAACACCTGTTTTAGCCCCTGGATTTCCTTTTTGGGAATGGTTGCAATCTGAATGTTGACATCTAGGACCTGATTCATGAGCTGTGACAGCTCCTTTTCAGGTGTGGATTCATCGGAGACAGCATCTTTCAGGCAGTTCATAAGGTGCCTACGCTTTAGTATGAGCGACTCCCGCTCCTTGTCATATTTGGACAAAATCTCAAAGACCTTCTGGGCCTTTTCCCCCTTTATGTGGAATTCCTCCATGAGTTGCCAGTTTCGAAGGGTCATGAGCCTTTCAAGTATCTCTCTTGCCCTCTTGTCTTCCTTGTCCATTGCAAATGAAGCGCTAACTCCGGTTACAAGGGGCATGAGGGCAGCTACTAGAGCGAGGAATAATAGAGCTCTGTGTTTCATTGGGTTAACTACCTCCTGATTCATCACTCACTATCAGTTGCCAGGGCAGCAAGATTCCGTGCCCCGCAAATGTGTTCACACTCTTCAGTGGCCGCGACCCAGGGGTCGGGTGTTACCAGTTGTACGGCAAGATCCTTGTCCGTTAGTGTCTCTGGGTCCAGGGCCAATGGGTTGGTCTGGTCATATAGCCAGGACCAGGGCATGGGCTCAAAGAATTCAACCACCTCCTGGTCTTTGAGCCTTGGCGATTCCTTGAAGAATATGCTTAGGCCAATACAGACAATGGCAAATATGCAGGCGAGGGTTGTAAGAATCTTGGCACGTCTTGGAAGTTTGCCTGGTCTTCGCCTCGTATCTCGCATCCTTGCCATAATAAGTCCCTTTAGGGGAGTGGTTTAAAAGGCCTGTTTCCCCATGAAGATTTCTGACTGCCAGACACCCAGGGCTAATAGAGTCTTCTTTTAAACAACATTGCAGCAACTGCAAGGGAGACGATACCAATAACGGCCATGGGGATATATTGGGTCCAGAGAAGTTCGAAGCCCGCACCCTGGAGAAAGACAGAGCGTACAATCACGAGGATGTATCTCATAGGATTTAGAAGGGTGAGATCCTGGACGAACTTTGGCATGTTGGCAATGGGGGTTGCAAAGCCAGAGAGCACAACCGAGGGCACTAGAAACATGAATGCCCCCATGAGGCCCTGCTGCTGGGTGAGGGATATGGATGATATCATGAGACCTATTCCAATAGCGGAAAGAAGGAAGGTGAAAAGGCCGGAGTACAACACCAGGAGGCTTCCCCTGAGCGGAATGTCGAACCAGAAGCAGGTGACAAATATGATGAACGTACCCTCTATCAGGCCGATTATCATGCCGGGAAGGGATTTGCCCACGAGGATTTCAAAGGGCGTCATGGGGGTGACGAGTAGTTGGTCGAAGGTGCCTGCCTCCCTTTCCTTTGCCACAGAAAGTGCAGTAACCTCCAGGGTCACCACTATTGTAAGCAGGGCCACGATGCCTGGAATTATGAACCAGTGGGAATCAAGCATCCTGTTGAACCATGAACGTACAACCAGCCTTGCAGGTGCACTGGGCATGGAGTGGTCCGCGGCCCACTGTCTGTTGAAGTCGGCAATTATGGTCTGCACATAGTTCAGGGCGATGAGTGCCGTGTTGGAGTTTCGACCATCCAGAATGACCTGAAGCTCCCCTGGGCGGCCGCTAAGCATGTTCTTGGAAAACTCCCTGTGAAAGTGCAGGACGACCAGTGCCTTTTGCAGGTTGATTACAGGGGCAATTTCGTCGTCGGAATCGAGATTGTCGATGATCCTAAAGGCCCTAGAGCCCTCGAAGCGTGCAATGACATCCCGGGAGATATCTCCCTGATCCTCGTTATAGATGGCCACAGGCACATCCCTGAGGTCGAATGTGGCAGCATAGCCAAATACGATGATCTGGGCTATGGGTGGCAGGATGAGGACCATCCTGCTCTTTTTGTTCTTGAGCATTCCGATGAATTCCTTGATTGTCAGTGCCAATATTCTTCTAAACAAGGTTGCCCCCTAGATGAGCCTCTTATGAGATTTCTTTTTGATAATCAGGAAGAATATGAAGGCCATTATGGCCAGCCACAGGCAATTGACCAGGTAGATTGGCCATATGTCTCCTGCCAGGAACAGGGTCTGCAGGATACTTACGAAGTATCTTGCAGAGACGGTGTAGGTTATGACCTGAATGGGTACGGGCATCGAATTGATGTCGAAGACGAAGCCCGAGAGCATAAAGGCAGGAAGGAAGGTAATGACGATGGCAATCTGTCCGGCCACAAACTGGTTGCCTGCTGCCGTCGATATAATCAGTCCAAGGGCTATTGCCGTAAGCATGAAAAGGGCAGAGGCAAAGCCAAGGGCCAGATAGGAGCCCCTGAAGGGCACGTCGAATACCACGATTGAGATATAGACCGAGAGCAGCATGCCCCCCATGCCCAAGATGAAGTAGGGAATGACCTTGCTGAGTATTATCTCCCTTATCCTTACAGGTGTAACGAGAAGTGCCTCCATTGTGCCCCTCTCCCACTCCCTTGCGACGACCATGGAGGTGAGCATTCCTCCAATGAGGGTCATGATTACTGCAACAAGCCCTGGAACCAGAAAGTTCCTGCTCCTGACCGCTGAATTGAACCATATCCGATGCTTGATGTTTACAGGGAGGGAAAGGGGTTTGCCGTGGGAAAGGGCGTAGGATGAAAGCCATTTTATCCAGACCCCAGTGATATAGCCCTCTACTATTCGTGCCTGGTTGGCATCCACACCATTTACGATGACCCCTATGGGCGCGGTCGTTCCGCTGAGAAGGGTCCTTGCAAAGTCGCTTCGTGTCCAGACGAGGCCCATGATTTTTCGTTCAATGAGGTCCTTTTCTGCATCCTGGACCGACTCATAGAATACCGGGTCGAAAAAGTCGGAATCCCTGAACCCAGCAGCAAAGTCGTTGGCTTCTGGCCCTGGCTGTTCTATTACGATGCCAATGGGTACGTGTTCTGCATCCAGAGATACGCCGTAGCCGAAGATGAGAAGGAGGGCCACAGGAAGAAAAAAGGCTATTCCTATGCTGGAAGGGTCCCTGACTATCTGCTTGGTTTCCTTCCAGATAAGCCCCTTCAAGCGCATAAAGGAAAGCCTAGTTTCAGAGGTTCTTCCCATCTATCAGGTCTCCTTCATCTCTATCAAGGTGATGAACGTGTCCTCCATGGTGGGGTTGTCCACACCTGGTGGATGATATTTTTTCTTGAGTTCTTCAGGTGTACCCTCGGCGAGTATCTTGCCCCTTTTCATGATTACGATTCTATCACAATATTCCGCCTCTTCCATGAAGTGAGTGGTGACCATGATGGTAACCCCAGCATCGGCAAGGGAATTGATATGGGCCCAGAACTGGCGCCTTGCCAGAGGGTCAACCCCCGAGGTCGGCTCATCGAGGAAGAGGATGTCTGGCTCGTGCATGAGGGCTGCTGCAAGGGCAAGGCGCTGCTTGAAGCCAAGGGGAAGGTCGCGGCTCAGGGTGTTGGCCTCCTGCCTGAGATCAAAGGCATCCAGGGCCCATTCCACCCTTTCCCTCTGTTTTTTTCCGTAGAGTCCATAGGCACTCGAAAAGAAATTGAGATTCTGGATGACAGTTAAGTCTACGTAGAGGGAAAACTTCTGGGCCATATAGCCGATTCTCTCCCTTGCCTTGGCCCGTGCCTTTCTGAGATTTTCCCCAGCGACATAGAGCTCCCCTTCGGATGCAGGAAGAAGGCCGCACAACATGCGAAAGGTGGTTGTCTTTCCCGCTCCGTTAGCTCCCAAGAGGCCAAAGACTTCGCCCCTCTTTACTGTAAAGGATATGCCGTTTACTGCGTAAAAGTTTCCAAAACGCCTCTTCAGGTTCTTTACCACTATGATGTCTTCATCTGGCAAGTCGGATATCTTCTTGTGGGTAATGACCTTTAGTTTGACGTCTCTTCCAAGGCTAATGAGGCGTTCCTTCAAGAGCCATATGAAGGCGTCTTCGAATCTAGGTGGTGCATGGGCCACTTCCACCTCGTCTGGAAGCTGGAAGATTTGCTTTACCTGGCTGGAATCGAGGGTGTCTATGGTGACGAGCCTTATTTTTTCACCAAGGATTATGCAGTCAATCACTTCATCCCTGTTTGCAAGCTCCCTTTGAAGGCTTCTTTTGGGAATACTGCCTGGATCCAGCATGAAACAGTGGCCGTCGAGTTTCTGGCTGAATTCCGAAGGTACCCCCTGGCCAAGGGTGTGCCCCTCGTGCATAAGTATGACTTCCTGGCATCTTTCCGCCTCGTCGAGATAGGCGGTGCTGAGTAGCACGCTCATTCCCTCTTCCTCCACCTGGGAGTAGACAATTTCCCAGAGCTCCCGCCTGGAGACAGGGTCAACGCCAACGGTTGGTTCATCGAGGATGAGGAGGCGAGGGGGTTTGATGAGGGTGCAGGCAAGCCCCAGTTTTTGTTTCATTCCTCCTGAGAGTCTGCCAGCGAGCCTCTGTTTGAATGGGGCGAGGCCTGTCATGCGCATTAGGATTTCATAGCGTTCCTGGCGCCTCTCCTTGGGGATGCCGAGAAGGTCTGAATAGAGATCGAGATTTTCCTGCACAGTGAGGTCTTCGTAGAGGCCAAACCTTTGGGGCATGTATCTTATGTTTGACTGGACCTTGAGAAAGTCCCTGACAGCATCCATGCCCAGCACCTTGATTTCACCCTCATCTGGCACGAGCAGCCCGGCGCACAACCTCATGAAGGTGGTTTTTCCTGCTCCATCCGGCCCTATTAGGCCAGTGACCATGCCGCTTTTGACCTTGAAGGAGCAGTTATCGAGGGCGGTGATAATCTTATCGTCGGAGCCAAAGGTCTTGGTAAGCCCGGAGACCTCGATACAGAAATCGTCTTGCCATGACTGGGCCTGGTCCATATTCCCGCCTTAAGGCCTGGTGTCTTCTTGTTGGCAGATCTCAGACGGCCTGTATGGCCCTTTGTGTTTTGGTCCTTTCGTGTCTATGGTGACTGTGGCAGGCATCCCCAGCCTCAATTTGTTCTGGGGGTTACAAACATAGACCCTCACCTGATAGACCAGTCTTGTTCGAAGATCGGGGGTTTCCACGTTTCTCGGGGTAAATTCCGCTGTTGGGGATATGTAACCCACCCAGCCCTGAAACTCTTCGTCTGGAAAGCTGTCCACCTGTATCTTGGCCTTCATGCCAAGGGCAATTTTTCCAAGGTCAGGCTCTGGTATGTAGGCCCTCACCCATAGGGGATTGGTAAGTGCCAGGGTGAAAACAGGGCGTTCAGGAAAGGCCATGTCTCCTGGCTGAAGGACCCTGTCTCGGATGATACCGTCAGAGGGTGCATAGAGTTTTGCATCCTTAAGTTTTTGTCTGGCAAGCTCGAGGGCCTTTTCCAGTGCATCGAGCCTTGCCTCAGCAGCAAGTACATCTTCCTTCCTTGGCCCTTCCATCACCAGGGAATAAAGCTCCTGGGCCTCCTTGAGGGCGGCAATTGCCATATCCAGCCGCGCCCTGGCATCATCCAGTTGCTGGCGGGAGATGAACTTTGTCTTGGAAAGTTTCTTTAGCCTGTTGTAGGTGATACGGGCATCGGTCAAGGCGGCCTTTGCCTTTTGAACCCTTGCCTTTGCCGCTTTGATCTCCTGGGGGCGGGAGCCAGCATGCATGCGGTTTACAACCTGCTGCTGTGCTGCCACATCTGCCTCTAGTTTTTCAACAGATGCCCGAAGGCGGCTGTCGTCCAGTTGCCCAAGAAGTTCTCCGGCATGGACCGACGCCCCCTCGTCAACCAAAAGGTCTTTGATTCGCCCCTCCCCATAAAATGCAAGCTGAACCTGTCTGATGTCGATGTTGCCGTATATGGTGAGCTGGCCCTCTTTTTTTTGGCCTTCCTCTTTTTGGTAATAAAAATAGGCCCCGGCCATCACAAGCAAAATGATTATGAAAGCCGTTATGATTTTACTTTTAGCCATTACCCGGGTCCTTTCTGCCAGTATTTCTCATCAACAGCCCCTCGAGTGCCTTAAGATCGGCCTCTCCCAAGGTGCCAGTCGCCTTTTTGAGTAGAATTCGCGCCTTAAGATGATTGTATAGGGAATGTAGATATTGCTGTCTCCTCACAAGATATTTGTCCGTAATATCGAGAACGTCAATAATATTTCTTGTTCCAACCTCATAACCCTTGGTTGTAGCCTCCATGGAAACCCTTGCAGACTCCAGTGCCTTCGATGCCGCATCTATCAGGGCCACGCTGTCCTTCAGGGTGAGATAGGCACTTTTGGTCTCGAGGGTCACCACATCCTCCAGGTGTCTTAGGTTGTGCTCTGCTGCCAGGGCCTCCTGCTGGGCCTTTCTGGTATTTGCGGTGATCGCTCCACCCAGATAGAAGGGGAAGGTGAGCTTGAATACCCCGTG
This sequence comes from Thermodesulfobacteriota bacterium, assembly GCA_013154175.1. Taxonomy (GTDB): domain Bacteria; phylum Desulfobacterota; class Dissulfuribacteria; order Dissulfuribacterales; family QOAL01; genus JAADCZ01. The sequence goes on along the minus strand of JAADCZ010000014.1, from coordinate 4,441 downwards.
GGCCTCCCGATATATCACATCGGGCAAGAATAGCCCATTTGCATAACTGGCTGCAGCCTCGAAATCCACCCTGGGCCACCTGGCACGTCTGGCATGCTCTATCTTCTGGTTGGCCAGGACGAGTTTATGGCCTGCCTCCTTGAGGATGGGGCGGTTGTCAAGGGCTGCCTTTATCCAGGCATCGGGGTTGTTCGGGTCTGGAAGTCTGGGGGTGAACTCCCTTATGTCGAGTATCTCATTTACATTCGTGTGGGCGACGATGGAAAGGTCACTCTTCTTTATGGAAACCAGATTCTTGGCATTTATGACTCCGGCCTTTGCAGCATCTAGTCTCGCCTCTGCCTCCTTGACAGAGACGATGTCTCCGGTGCCAACCCTCAAGAAGGTCTTGGCCCTTTCCAGTATCCTTTCATCCAGTTTCACCCTGTCTCGTGCAACCTGTAGAGCCGATTTTGCATCCAGCAAGTCCAGATAGGCAATGGAAAGCCTTTTTATCAATTCCTGCTTGGCAAAAATGTACTGGGCCTTCTGGGCACTGATGATACTTTTGGCCATTTTGAGACTCACGCACGCCTGGCCATTGAAGATTGGCTGGACGAGACGCACCCCGTAATTGTCACCCCAGTAATCCTTTTTGATGCCCTCTGGCCCCATGCCGGTTATATTCTTTGCATAGTAGCCTTGACCTATTTCGGCCTGAAGGTGTGGCATGAGCTGAGAACGGGCAAGGGGCTTTTCCTGGTGGGAAGCCTTGAGCCGTGCTTCAGCCGCCTTGATAAGAGGGTCCTTTTTGACTGCTTGTTGATAAAGGCTCCAAACGGTGTCGTATTCGAAACAATATCCAACAGGAGATATCAGAACCAATAGTAACAAGGTCAACGCTTCGATTGTACAATAGATTTTAAAGTTCATATTTTTAGTTGTAATTAGGTTTACTTATTGCGTATTTTTTGTTGAAATTGTTTGCAAGCATTATACCATCTTATTTGTAATCCCTGTTTCTTTTTTAAACATGATAATAAGTAGCCTTAAGTTTTACAGCAAGTTATTTTTTAAAATTTTATTATTGTGGGTATAACAATCCTTTTGCGAAAAAATTTGATGGCTACAGTTGCCCTTCTTGTCTTGTTATTAACATCGTCGCAGGGATTCTGTTTGATAAAAGTGGAGGTAAAGGGGGTAAAAGGTGTCTTAAAAGAAAACATTTATGCCCTTTTGGAAATATACAGGGAGAGAAACGAAAAGGATGTGTCTGAAGCGCGGGTTCGTCAACTGTTTCACAAGGGTTTTAAGGACATCAGGCGCGCCCTCGAGCCCTTTGGATATTTCACCCCTAAGATAAGAGGCAAGCTTTCCGAGGGGCATAATGGAGATTGGCATGCCCTTTACAGGGTAAGAAAGGGAGTTCCTGTCAGGATAAGGCAACTGGACATTAAAATAGAAGGGGAAGGGGCCCAGGATAAAAACCTTGCGCTTACGCCCCCTTTCAAAGTGGGAGACAGGTTCAAACAAAAGCTCTATGAGAAATTCAAGGAAAAACTCCTAGAGACTGCACGTTCCAATGGCTATCTTGGCGCAAGGCTTACATGCCACAGGATTGCCGTCGACCCACAGAACCACACAGCAGATATTTGTCTCCATCTTGATAGTGGCCCCCACTATCGCTTTGGCCCTCTTAGGTTCAGGCAGGCAACATTATCCCCAATATTCCTTCGCCGTTTTGCAGATTTCAAATATGGTGAACCCCTGGATGTCACCAGGCTTGGCAGGTTTCGATCGAGGCTTCTTGATACCGATTACTTTCAAGATGTAAAAATCGACTACTCGACAGATGCGGCTGACAAGGAAAATGCCATTCCCATTGATGTTACACTTCCCATGAAAAAGCCCAATGTATTCAGGCTTGGGCTAGGGTATGTCTCTGATGTTGGCCCACGGGTGACCCTCGAGTGGAAAAGGCGCTACATTGGCAGATGGGGCCATCACTTCAGGCTGAAGTTTCAGTTCTCTCCAGAGGATACCCTTTGGTCTGGCGAATATTTTGTGCCCCTGTCAAAGCCCTACAGTGACTATTTTTCCATCAAGCCCTTCATCGAGCATTATGACACCGATGCACGAAACGGCTGGAAATACAACGTTGCCCTAACATACTCAAAGGCCACGGGCTCTGGCTGGAGGAGAAATGCCGGTATCAACTTTGGCTATGAAAATTACCGTGCAGGCGGCGAGGATGATGACAGCAAGGAGCTCGTTCCCTTCGTTTCCTGGTATAAGTCCAAGGCAGACAACGTGCTCTATGCAAACAGGGGTTATTCCGTGCGTTTCTCCCTTAGCGGAGAAGTAGGCGGCTTCTTTGCCAATCAGTCTTACCTAAGCTCACTCATGAACACCAAGATCATTAGGAGGTTTGCCAGGGATTACAGGATAATAGCCCGAATGGATGCAGGCGTCATAGCTTCCAAGGACATAGACGGCATTCCATCCTCTGCAAGGTTCTACGCGGGCGGGCAAAACAGCATCCGCGGTTATTCCCTGGAGGAGCTTGGGCCAGTAAATCCCAAGACTGGTCATGTAACAGGGGGCAGATACCTGGCTGTGGGTTCCCTGGAACTTGAGCGGCATATTTACAAGATGTTCAGCGGAGCCATATTTGTCGATGCAGGGAACAGCTTTGACCCGGACTATAAAAATCGACTGGAGGTGGGAACCGGCTTTGGTCTCAGGCTTCGAACCCCTCTTGGGCCTATAAGGCTGGATTTTGGCTTTGGCGTGAGTGAAAACCCGGTTCCCTTTAAGTTCTATTTGAGTGTGGGGCCAGATTTCTGATGAAGATTGCAAAGGGTATAGCAATTTTCATATTCCTGCTGCTCCTTCTCTGTCTGGTTTTGGTAGGCTTCGTTGTTTCAACAGACAGTGGCCTCGAGCTCCTTTTTGACGGGGTCCACAAGGCAAGCTCTGGTCGAGTTTCAGCACGGGGCATTTCAGGCTCGCTCCTTAGGGGGTTTTCCATAGAGGAGCTCAGAATTCTCCTCGATGATGCAGTAATTGATGTAACGGGGCTTGAGGGCCAGCTGTCCCTGGACGTCCTTGGGCAGCCAACCATTGGGATTTCAGGGCTTAGAATCAAAAAACTGGAGGTTCAGTTGAAAAAGGGGGAAGAGAAGAAGGAAAACTCGCCTCCATCTATTCCCCTTCTTCCTGTTGCCATAAGAGTTTCGAGTGCCCAAATAGATACCCTCGAGCTCAAGGATGAAAAGGGCAATCTCGTCACCCAAATCAACCAGTTGGCCCTGTCTGGGGCCTTTTCAGGGGGTGAGCTCACCCTCAAGAAGCTTGAGGGTACGCTGAGCGATTATCACCTTGCCTTTTCCCTTGGGGGAAGGATTCGCCAGACAGATCAAGGGATCGGCCTAGATCTCAGGCTTGGCGCTGATGGAAACTTCGAGGCCAGGGGCAGATGGGTCCTTGATTCAAACCTTCGAGGTACACTCGATGACCTTCTCGTCTCAGGCAGCCTCAAGGGTGATGGCCAACTCTTTTTTGACGGCGAAGTAAAGGGAATACTCGACCAAACTCCCCTTTGGACGTGCAGTCTCAGGGCCCAGGGCCTGCGGGTTAAAAAACTTTTAAGTGATGCGCCCCGAGGGGTCTTGAGGCTTAAATCCAAGGCCTCTGGGGCAGGGGCCGATGCCACTGCAACGATTGAGGGTTCATTTGATTCAAAAATCATCCCACTTGAGTCGTTCAGGTTTGATCTTGCCATGGATAAGAGCCGGCTTTTCATGAAAAAGGCTGTCTTGCACCTCTGGGGTGGCTCTGTTTCTGGCAAGGGGCGCCTTTTTTGGGGAAAGGACTTCGACTTCGATATTGGTCTCGTGGATATCTGGCCTTCCAATATTCCAAAAAAGATAAGTGGAAAGCTTTCTGGAAGCCTCAACATACATGGCCGTCTAAAGGGCAGCGAGCCAGAGCTTGTAAGTGTGGCAATCAGGGAAATCTTTGGGAAAGTAAATGGTAAAAAGGCACTTCTTAATGGGGAGATGACCTATGGGGGCAAAAGACTAGGGCTCAAGGCCCTTTCCCTCAGGGTCGGGTCCAGCAAGCTCGATGTGACAGGATGGCTCGATGAACGGGGGCAAGACGTGGATTTTGCCCTAAAAAGCCCTGACATCTCCCAGCTCTACCCGGATGCTGGGGGAAGAGTCGACATAAGCGGGGTTATAAGGGGCACCAGAAAGGAGCCGAACCTCAAGGCAAGGCTCGATGGAAGCTCCCTTAGGCTTTCAGGCTACGAGGTCGACTCTTTGAAAGGGGCCATCGATCTAGAGGGGCTTTCCAATTCGAAGATAGATTCCTCCTTTAAAACCAAGGGGTTACGGTTGGATAAGCTCAATCTTGGCAGGCTCGTTCTCACCATACGTGGCAAGAGGTTCAATCATTA
>JAADCZ010000129.1 GCA_013154175.1 Thermodesulfobacteriota bacterium | reverse complement strand
AGGCATTGGGCGTCTGGGTGGGAATTATGTACACCTTGGGCTTGGGAAGCCCTGCCCTGGCAGCCAGCGATGCAACTATGGCATGGAGTTCAGGGGCCTCAGCCTCGCTCACGGGCTGGGCACCGCTCATTGAAAGGGCCATCTTATCGCTGAACCAATATGCAAAAAAGTTCATAACTGCAGCAAAAAACAGGGCAACCATCATTCCATGCTGACCGCCCAAGGCTCTGCCTACCAGCATGAAAAGTGCCGTTAGTCCTGCAAGCAGTATGAAGGTCTTGAATACGTTACTCACTTAGACACACCTCTCTTCTGTTTAGATTTTTATAAAATATTGTTACTCTAACCCTAGATTACAAGGGTATCTTCAAGCTCTTGCCCTTATCTTGCCCTGGAATTTGTACCAATTTTCCCCAAGGCTCAGCCAGACAAAATCTCTGTGGCCTTTTCTACGTCCTTCTTGCTTCCGATGAAAAGGGGCACCCGCTGATGGAGGGCAGTGGGCTTGATCTCCATAATCCTGTTTGCTCCATCCGTGGCTGCACCTCCAGCCTGCTCGCATACGAAGGCCAGGGGTGCTGCCTCACACAAGAGACGAAGCTTGCCGTGGGGCTTTGCAGGGTCTTTCTTGTCGGCCGGATACATGAAAATTCCGCCATAGAGGAGATTTCTATGAAAATCGGCCACTAGACTTCCAATGTACCTTGAAGTGTAGGGCTTTCCCCGTTCATTTTCAGGGCTTTTGAAATAATCAACCACGGCCTTGGTCTTCTCATCCCAATAGGCCCTGTAACTTTCATTGACAGAATACACCTTGCCTGTTTCAGGAATCTTGATGGATGGGTGAGAAAGCAGAAATTCACCCACAGACGGGTCCAGAGTAAAGCCGTCGACACCGTTTCCAGTGGTGTAAACCAGCATGGTGCTTGGGCCATAAAGAAAGTAGCCTGCTGCAACCTGGGTGGTACCTTCCTGAAGGAAGTCTTCCAGGGTTACATAGGACCTGTCACTGGTCTTTTTCCTGATGGAGAAGATCGTACCTATGTTTACGTTCACATCAATATTGGAAGAGCCATCCAAGGGGTCGAAGACCAGGATGTAGTTTCCCATTGGCAGATTGTCTGGAATCTCGATGATATCTGCATTTTCTTCTGAAGCCATGGCACACAATACGCCGGCGTGCTGCATCCGATAGATCAGAATTCGGTTTGCATAATCGTCGAGCTTCCTAACCTCTTCTCCCTGGACATTTACCTTCCCGGTAAGACCAAGGATATCCACCAGACCTGCCTTCTTGACTTCCCTGGAAATAATCTTTGCAGAAAATATGAGCTCGCTCAGAAGCCTGGTGAAGTTTCCTGTTGCCAAGGGATTTTCCTTCTGATGAATCAGCAGGTGTTCCATTACGGTTATGCCAGTACTTTCCATGACCTTCTCCTTTCCTGAAAAGTTGGACGACTCAGCTCAAAATCCGTTGATATTTTACCTAAAAATCCTGCTTTGTAAAAGAAGAGCATATTAAGGCCAAAACCGGCCCTAATCACGTTGAAATTTCGTTACGTGGGTTTCAGTTATCTTTTTTCGGAAAACTAACACCACAATAATAGCCTAGATGGGCAGCACAAGGCAATTGCATGTGGTGGGGGCTTTTGGAAGCTATTTGACTCTATCTTCAGATTTTTTTTAATTGCCTTGGCAAATGGTTAAAAAAACGGATGAAATGATAGTGCCAAACCCAGATATTTTTTTGTGTGCCATTTCTTTAAAATTCCTTGAACACATGGAGGCAAAAACCATGAACACTGCCAAGGTTGAAAAGGGTAACATCTTTTCCAACATTCCCGATACCTTTCCCGAGGAAATATTCGAGACCCTCCTTCAGGGCAAGTCCTTCCGCCTTGAGCGCATCCTGTCAAAGGGCCACAGGAGCCCTCAAGATTTCTGGTACGATCAGGCCCAGGATGAATGGGTGATTGTACTAAGGGGCCGTGCTACCCTTCGATTCGCCAAGGGCCAAGATACCAGGGACTCTTACGACCTGGAACTTGGACCAGGGGACTATGTACTCATCCCGAGCCATTTGAAACACAGGGTCGAGCGCACCACGGAATCAGAGGAAACCGTATGGCTTGCTATCCACTATACCCAATGAGAATCGAGGTATTTCCCTTCTCAAATAGCTGCCACCACCTTCATGACTTTGGTTTGCAAAAGATGCCCAAAAAGTATAACTTCATGGGAACATTCCCCCAAAAATGAAATTGAAAAGGAGTTCCACGTGAAATTCATCAATCTTGCCATAATTGGAATATTCGTCTCTCTGTTGTGGCTGTCTGGTTGTTCGAGGGTTTATTACAACGCCATGGAAAAGATGGGCATTCACAAGCGGGACATCCTGGTGGACAGGGTGGAAGAGGCCCGAGACAGCCAGGAAGAGGCCAAAAAGGAGTTTGCCTCCGCCCTTGAAAAGTTCAAGAGTGTAGTGAACTTCAACGGAGGAGACCTCGAGGAAAAATATGAAGAGCTAAAGGCCCAGCTGGAAGAGCTTGAGGCCAGGGCCCAGGAAGTCCACGACCGCATAGAGGCCGTTGAAGATGTGGCAAATGCCCTCTTCGAAGAATGGGAAGAGGAACTCAACCAGTACCATAGCCAGAGCCTCAGACGCGCCAGCGAAAGAAAGCTTAGGGAGACAAAGAGGCGTTACCAACAGCTCATACGGGCCATGAAACGGGCCGAGGCAAAAATTGACCCGGTACTAAACCCATTGAGAGACGAGGTCCTCTTTCTCAAGCACAATCTGAATGCCAGGGCCATTGCCTCACTCAAGGGAGAGCTCACCAAGATCCAGACAGACGTATCTGAGCTGGTTCGAGACATGGAACGGGCCATCGATGAGGCAGATGCATTCATAAAAACCCTTCAGACCGAATAAATTCTTTACTTAAAACCTTTCACGATCTCACAGGGGCCACGTTTTTCATTTTAAAATGGCACGTGGCCCCTACATTCCCCTGACCATACAACCTGATGCTGCCTTCCCCCCTTGTTTTTTTTATTTTCCTTATACCCCCCTTGACATGCTATACGCAATGCGTATATTAAAAACAGAAAATCGATAACGTGAAAATGAAACCATGACTCCAGAAGAATTAAGGGAAATCCGGGAAAAATTGGGCTTTAGCAAGAAGGAGATGTCTGAGATCCTGGACACTCCCTACCGCACCTATCAGGACTGGGAGCTTGGCAACAGGCGCATACCAGGAATCTGTCAGGTCGCGGTGCACTGCCTGCTAAGCTGCAAAAAGGCCCTAAAGGCCCGGCGAAAAAAGGGGAAAAAAGGAAAAGGACTTAAAAAGGAGGTGTATATAATGGGACGTGAAATAGTACTTTTTGAGACCGAAGAAAGAAAGAGCGCAGCAGAGGTTGCACAGTTTCTACGTGTGCTTGCTGACAAGATAGAGTCTGGAAGTGTGGTTCTCAGATCTGGGGCAAAGGAAATTGCCCTGACCCTTCCAGCCAATGTTATCTTTGAGGTAAAGGTGGAAGAAGAGGAGAAAAAGGGCAAGACCAAAAGAAGCCTCGAGGTTGAAATCGAGTGGAATGTTGGCGATGAAAACCTCACAGACTCTGGCGTCGAAATAGCCTAAAAGGCCTTTTCACCAAAACCTCTGCCACTTTAGAACTAAAATCGAACACTTCGGGCTGACTCCTTCTGGCAAAAAGGAGGGAGTTGGCCCCTTTTATTTTTTAGAATCATTCTTTTCAAGGAGTGCTTTTAGGTCTGGCCCAAGGGGAGCAGGCCTCCCTTCAGGCCACCCGTTTCTTTGTGCAAGGATTTTTAGATGTTCCATGCGGCTTTTTGGGTCTGGATGGGTTGAAAGAAGATATTTGAAACGGCTGTAATCGTCTTTTTCCAAAATCTTTCTAAAAAACTCCGTGGCTCCAGCCACGTGGCCATAGCGCAAATACAAGAGTCTTAATCCAAAGGCGTCTGCAGCCTCCTCCTGCCCCTTTGAGTACCTGGAGTCAAGACCGGCAAGAAGAGGAAACAAAAGCTGCTCGGAGCCGGCAACCTTTCCAAATATCAGCCACATGGCAGCGTTCAGCACCAGGCCCTTTCCCAGACGTCTTAGATGATCCCTATGGGCAAAGTGCCCAAGTTCGTGCCCGAGAACCATGGAAAGCTCATTCTCTGAATCAAGCATGTTCAAAAGCCCTTTGTAGACCACAATGGCCCCGCCTGGAAGGGCTACCGCATTGGCCTCATCAGTATCCAGGAGATAGACTCGAAACTTGTATTTTCTAAGGGGAGAATCCTTGGGAAGGTGTTCAAGAAGGGCGTCGAGCCTTTTTTGAAGGGCAGGACTGGCCTTTCCAGGAATGTCCCGCACCATCATCTCTCCAAGCCACGTTTCCGCCTCGAGGGGAAGGCTCTTTATTGCCCATGACGTCAAAAGGGCAAGGAGCATGTAACCGGCAAAGACCACACCAGCCAGACCTGCAAACAGCAGGCAGAATTCCCTTAGGGGATTGCCCTTTGAGACATTTACAGAGTCATCTGCTACCCTGGGCCTAAATTTCACTGGCCGCACCTGAAATCTCTGCCCTTTTGGGCACAAGGGCCGTGCCATAGGCTATGGCCTCGACGCTGCCTACGCTTCTGCGACTGTTTGCTGCATTTCCAATGGCACTTGTTTCAATGCGCATGTTTACAATAATGTCTGCCCCCATGCGTGAAGCCTGCTCCTTCATCCGAAGGATTGCCTCACGCCTTGCCCTGTCAACAAGGCTTTCATAGGAGCTCACCCTGCCTCCAAAGATGTTTCTGAGAATGGCCAAAAATCTCTTAAAATAATCAACTGAAATAACAGCACTACCCATTACAAGCTCACCCTTTGCGGTTTCGTGGCCAGGCATATTCCTGAAGGTGACAGCGGGCAACACCAGAAACCGAAGCTCTCTTGCCTTCAAAGAGCGAAAATGGCGCCGCTCCAACATGCCTCCAATTATATAGCCAAGAACGAGGAGGCAAATGGGCAAGAGCAAGTCCATGTAGCGAATGAAAAAGTCCAGCATGACACCAACCTACTCTACGCGAACCGCAGTGCCATAGGCAAAGAGCTCTGCTGCACCCTGGGCCACAGATGAGGTTGCAAAGCGCACATTTACCACTGCGTTTGCACCCATTCGCCTTGCCTGCTCCTTCATCCTTTCAAGGGACTCCTCCCTTGCCTCACTAAGAAGCTCCGTGTACCCCTTTAGCTCTCCACCCACGAGATTCTTCAGGCTCGCCATAAAATCCCTTCCAATGTGCTTCGCCCTCACTGTGCTTCCCTGAACAATGCCAAAGTGTTCTACAATTCTTTTTCCTGGCACATTTTCAACATTGGTAACTATCATGCCAAAGCCTCCTGTAATGACTCATTTCTAGGAGACTTTTCGGCCCAAAGCCTCGGCCATTAAAAAACTGGTTGTCTGATGTTGACCAGCAACCAAAACTCTAGTAACCAATGTTTCAGACGAGATGGTTAAAAAAACAGCATGGAGGGCACACATGAAGGTTATCCTCAGAAAGGGAAGTGGCGACTCCCCTTTTTCTTTCAGCTTCAAGGATGGAGACAAGACCATAGTCAGAAGCGAAACCTACAAGACCAAACAGAGCGCACTAAACGGTATCGAATCAGTCAAGAAGAATTGTGTTCTTGACAACCGGTATGAGCTAAAGGTTGCCAAAAACGGAAAATTTTTCTTCAACATAAAGGCTGCCAATGGCCAGATAGTGGGTACAAGCACATTTTTCAATAGTGAGGAAGATCGTCAGAAGGCCATCGATCTTCTAAAGGCTGAAGGGCCAAGTGCAGAAGTGATAGAAGAAGGCTGATATCTCAGTATCCAGGCCTCCTATTACAGATGCAAATCCCTCATAAATTTCTTTATGAGTGATATTGTCTCCTGCTTGTAGGCCGCCCATATAGGGGCCAGAAGTTCACCTGGGGCAGGGTCCCCGGTAAGGCGTTGAATCACGGTATTTGCCGGCAACATTCCTATGGCCCTTGCCACAGTGAGGGCATATTCCACTTGTGTAATGGGTGCGTAATGCCCCTGAAGAAACATTTGGGCCATGGGAGTCCCCTTTATTACATAAAGCTCATGAAACTTGACGCCATCCACCCTTAAGTCCCTAAGGAGCCTTACTGTTTCAAGCATTTCCCGTTGCCCTTCACCTGGAAGACCAAAGATGACGTGGGCACATATAAAAAATGGATATCTTCTTGTCAGCTCTACAGCCCTTACAAAGTCCTCAACTTCGTGGCCCCGGTTAATCCCCTTTAATGTTTCATTATTTGCGCTCTGAAGGCCATATTCCATCCACACCATCTTATCTTGGAAGCATCTGGCAATAAGGTCCAGTACATCCTTGTCGATGCAGTCTGGTCTTGTTCCGATGGCAACTGCCACCACATCATCATGGCAGGCAACCTGCCTGTAGATCTCCTGCAACTTTTCCAAGGGGCCATAGGTGTTTGAATAAGCCTGAAAGTATGCAGCAAACCTTTTTGCCTTATAGCGTCTTCTTGCCCACAAAATGCCTGATTCCAGTTGAAGGCTGAGAGGAATGTGCCTCATTGATGCGCCAGTGCCAGAGCCTCTTGCATTACAATAGATGCATCCTGTGCTGTTTCCCCGCCGATTTGGGCACCCAAGCCCTGCATCGAGGGGAATCTTTTGTACCCTTTGACCAAAATGTTTTCTGAAAAACTGATTCAGGGTTAGAAATTTGACGCCATTTTCCATAGAAATTTTCTTTCAAGCATCCGGACTTCTTTTACAGCCTGAAGCTGCACCCTTCAGACACATGACATTTCCTTGAAGACAAGCCCTCAGACTCCTGAACACCAAGGGTTCGCCAAGGATAGATTGGGTTTGGGCCTGCATATTGCAGGAAATCCAAAGACTGTGTCGTCTTTTTAGACTAATCACTGGCAGTTTAGCCCCTTAAAAGGAGGTCATCATCATGTTTTTCAAACAATTTCTGGTAAAGGGAATGGGGTGTCTTTCCTACCTCATTGGATGCCCACTTGCCCGCAAGGCCTGCGTGGTCGACCCCAAAAGAGACGTTCAGGACTATGTGGACGTTGCAAGGGACAATGGTATGGAGATTACCCACATCTTTGAAACCCACATTCATGCTGACCACGTAAGTGGCAACCAGGAGCTTAGCTCCCTGACAGGCGCTGAAACATACTTTATGGAGGGTACGCCTGCAAAGTTTCCCCACAAGGAGGTCCATGAAGGCGAGACAATGGAGTTTGGAAATGTGCGCCTCGAATTTATGAAAACCCCTGGCCACACTCCCCACTCGATGTCCATCCTGGTGACAGACCTCACACGGGCAGAGGAGCCGTGGCTTGTCCTTACGGGTGATTGCCTCTTTGTGGGAGACATTGGAAGGCCGGATCTTGCCGGCAAGGAGCTTCTGGATGAGCAGATTAAAAACCTTTACCACTCTCTTCACGAAAAACTTGGAAAGCTTCCTCCAAACATGGAGATCTACCCGGCCCACGGCCAAGGCTCCCTTTGCGGCAAAGGCATGAGCTCAAAGCCAAATTCAACCATTGGCTTTGAGATGGCCCATGTGCCAGTACTGAAACTTTCCCTTGAAGAGTTCAAGAAGGAGATGACCCGTGACTTTCCTGAACGTCCAAAGAGCTTTTCACATATCATCGATACCAACATGAGTGGTGCCCCGCTCCTTGAGCGCTGTCCCCACATCAAGGACCTTGGTCCACAGCAGGTAAAGGAACTCATGGAGCAGGGGGCAATGGTCCTTGACATAAGGGACACTGCTGCCTTTGGCGGCGCACACATTCCAGGCTCGATCAACATTGGCCTTGGCCCCCAGACTGCAAACTGGATAGGAATGGTCATAGAGCCAGATGCCAAGCTCATCCTGGTGGTGCCAGGGCGTGAGGCAGCGCAGGAGATGATTCACCACCTTCACCGTATTGGCTATGACAACATCATTGGCTACCTCCACGGGGGCATGGCGGCTTGGCAAGAGGCAGGAATGCCCATAGAAAACCTTTGGCAGATCTCTGCTCAAAGGCTCTACGAAAAGCTCAAGACCGGGAACTATGGCCATCTTTTTGACATTCGCACAAAGGCTGAATGGGAATCTGGCCACATAAAGGAGGCCGAGCATCTGCCCTTGAATTCCATTTTGAAGGAGCTTCCCAAAATTCCAAAGGATGAAGAAATCATCGTGACTTGCGGAGTGGGCTACAGAGGGAACATTGCTGCAAGCTATCTGCAGCGCCATGGTTTTACCCATGTACACAGCCTTGCAGGAGGCATGAAGGCATGGATCAACAGTGGCTACCCTGTTGTAAGATGAGGGCTGAACAGGCCTAAAAACGAAAAAAGGATTACGAATTTCGGTTCGTAATCCTTTAAAAATTTTGGCGGGGCCGACGAGACTCGAACTCGCGACCTCTGGCGTGACAGGCCAGCGTTCTAACCGACTGAACTACGACCCCGCTTCTAAACTATGTTGTTAAATGGTAGGCGGAACAGGGATTGAACCTGTGACCCCCGGCTTGTAAGGCCGGTGCTCTCCCAGCTGAGCTATCCGCCCATACCCCAAAGGCGTGTAAGCTATACCATAGAAGGTTTGGAAGTGTCAAGACTCATCAGTATCCCAAAGAGTAGGCTGAATAGGCCCCTTACCCTTGTGAATCCCTTGTTCTGTGGCCTTTTCATCTGTTTCCTGCATTGAAAAGGGTGGAAGAAAGAAAAATCTTTCAAAAAGATGCTGATAATCTGACCAGCCCCAGGATTTTGTCTCACCCCTTGCCATCTTGAGCCCAGAGAGAAAATTGAGCTTGGCATCAAGGTCATCGAGCATGTGGAAAACCACGGCTTCTTCAGTCATGGGAAGGACTGGCGAGCCAAACTCCTTCTGGCCATGATGACTTAGCACAATATGCTTGAGTGCAAGGATATTTTCGCTGTTGCACGAAATGCCAAGGCCCTTGCAAGCACTGTCTATAATCTCGACCCCAAGCTGGATGTGGCCAAGGAGCCTGCCTTCATCTGTGTAGTCTATTGGGGGTCTGGCCCAGGAAAGCTCCCTTATCTTACCAATATCGTGGAGTAGGCTTGCACTAACAAGAAGATCAGAGTGAAGATGAGGGTATCTGTTCACAACGAGGCCCACAAGCTCTACAAGGCTTGCGCTGTGCTCAAGTAACCCTCCAATGTAGGCATGGTGCATCCTCTTTGCGGCCGGAGCCTCCTTAAAGGCCTTTTTGGTTGCCTTGTCGCTGAAGATTTCCTTTAGAACCAGGGCCAGATTAGGCTCCTTTACCCTCTTTATGGCCTTGGAACAGACCTGCCATGCCTTTTTAAGATCACACGGGGAGACAGGCAAAAAGTGGGAAGGATCAATCTCCTCATCTAAGGCTTGCTCACATCTATTTACCTTTAGCTGGCACTGGCCGTTGAATTCTACTGCATCGGCCTCGATGAAGATTATATCTCCCTTGTCAAAGCCGCTTCCAAGCTCCTGGGCATTGTCCCACACCCTGGCCTCTATCTGGCCAGTGTTGTCACTTAGAGTAAGAACCAAAAAAGGCGCTCCATTCCTAGTGGTTCGAAGGGCCTTTTCTGATACGCAAAAAAGGCCTTCTACCTTTCCGCCTGGCCTTATATCCCTGACACGTGCGCCCTTTCCCATATCTTTTCTATCAAATTGGCCTGTATCCGTGGGCCACAGGATAGCGCCTTCCACAACAGAAGGCCTTTACCGTTACCTTTGGCCCAAGGGGTGCCTGAAGCCTCTTGTATTCGTTTCTGTCCACCATCTGAACAATCTTTCTGACAATCTCCTCGTCATAGCCCCTTTCGACAATCTGCCTGGGGCTCAACTTTTGCTCAAGATATAGCTCAAGTATCGGGTCAAGTAC
>JAADCZ010000049.1 GCA_013154175.1 Thermodesulfobacteriota bacterium | reverse complement strand
TTTGTTTTTCCTCTTCCCTCTTTGCCTTTTCAAGCTGATAGAGCCTTGCCTTCAATATCTTCATGGCAATGGCCTTGTTCTTGTGCTGGCTCCGCTCATTCTGGCATTGAACCACTATTCCTGTGGGAATGTGGGTAATCCTGACGGCTGAGCTTGTCTTGTTTACATGCTGACCTCCAGCGCCACTTGCCCTGTAGGTGTCTATCCGAAGGTCTTTTTCGTCTATGTCGATGTCTATGGATTCATCAAGCTCTGGCACCACAAAAACAGAGGCGAAGGATGTGTGGCGCCGCCCTGAGGCATCAAAGGGAGAAATCCTAACCAGCCTGTGGACACCCGCCTCTGACTTCAGATGCCCATAGGCAAACTCACCCTGAACCAAGAAGGTGGCGCTCTTTATTCCTGCCTCTTCCCCTGGCATCAAATCCAGCATCTGGACCTTGAAGCCATGACGCTCGCACCATCTTAAATACATGCGCAGCAACATATCTGCCCAGTCCTGGGCCTCGGTTCCCCCTGCGCCAGAGTGTATGGTGACTATTGCATTGCTTATGTCGTGCGGGCCGCCAAGAAGCCTTTGTAGCTCCGCCTTTCTTATTTCCTTTTCTAACTGTTTGAGGTCCCTCTTGACCTCCTGAAGGGTTGCCTCATCCTGCTCTTCTTGGGCCATTTCCAAGAGGAGTTCCAATTCCTCCAGGGTCGAGGCAAGAGATGAAATGGTTTCCTGCTGCTTGGTAAGTACAGACCTTTCCCTTAAAAGCTCCTTTGAAGAGCTATTTTCCCAAAAGCCTGGCTGGAGCATGACCTTTTCAATTTCAGCAAGGCGGTCACGGGTTTTATCCCCATCAAAGATAACCTCTTAACATATCGATTTTTTTACGCGCCTCGCCGAGCCTGGCCTTGAGCTCCTGAGTATCTATATGAATGGTGTTGCTTTTATTCGAATTCATATCTAAAGGGCCTCCTTTTTGCCTGCATTCTTTATTTTATAGCCAATAAAAATAATAACCAATAAATTCATGGCAATAAACCACATAGTGCCAAATTGCACAAAAAAGGTCTCTCCCCCATTGAGCTCCACCCTCGATGCCACAAACTCCGGCCTGAAAAGCCCTGAGTTTACCCTCACCCCGCCCAAGGGAGAAATTATGCGGCTTACTCCGGTATTTGCTGCCCGCACCAGCCATCTTCGTGTCTCAACAGCACGAAATATGGCCATATCCGCATGTTGCCAGGGTGCTGGAGTATTTCCAAACCATGCATCATTTGTAATCACGGCCAAGAGATTTGCCCCCTTTGCCACCTCTTTCCTGGCAACTTCTGGAAATATACTTTCAAAGCAGATCATCACACCTATTCTCAGTGAACCACCCTCCAGGGGCCTTGAATCTGTACCTGAAATAAAGTCCCCTGCAGTTGGCAGGAAACGACGCGCCCAAGATGTAATTGGCCCAAGGGGCATGTATTCCCCAAAGGGCACCAGATGCTGCTTGTGATACCTGCCAAGTACCTTTCCATCTGGGCCCAAAAGGTATGCACTGTTAAGGTACTGGACCCTGCCTTCCTTATCGTAAGCGAAGGATGGGCTGCCAAAGAGGAGGTACAACCTGTTTTTTCTAACAAACTCCTGAAGCCTTTGCCTGGCATCTGAGTTTTCCTGGAAGTAAAAGGGCATGGCCGTCTCTGGCCATACAGCAAGGGTCAAGTCGGGGTGTTGCTGTTTTGCCCTAACAGTTAGATCCATGTAAGTATCGATGGTGTAAAGGGTCAGGGCAGGATCCCACTTTTGGCTCTGGTCAATGGCTGCCTGCACTGCAGCCACCTCGATCTCCTTTGCCCCTTTTCCTTGCCCTACCCTGTAGAGGCCATAACCAGAGAAAAAAAGGAGAATTGCAGCAAAAAACACCCCCAAAATCATCAATTGTGACCTGTTTGTCTTAAGCCCCCCGTTCCTTAACATCCTTGTCGACTCAAAGATGGCCAGATTAAAAAAGACAACGATAAACCCCACTCCATACACACTCCAGATATCAGCGGTCTGGATCAAAAGGGGATCTGACGAAAGTCCATAGGCCACAAGCCCCCAGGGGAAACCTGTGAAAAGATGGCTACGCAGATATTCCAGCACGACCCACGCACTTGTACCTGCCAAGGCCACTGGCAGCCCCAGGAGACCACTGGTTAGAAGCCTTTTGTAGAAAATGGCCCAGAGCGCTGGATAAAGGGCCAGGTAGCAACACAGACACAACACCACAGGGGTTGCAAGAATGAAGTTTATCTGTCCATAGGTGGCAATGGTAGGGACTAGCCACCACAGGAGCAGGGCAAAGAAAACCACACCCCAAAAAAAGCCGAGCTTGAAGGCCATCCTGGGCCTAGCACTCTCGAGTGCCTGGACAAAGGGAATCAGTGCCCCAAAGGCTGCAGGCCAGAAGGATGTAGGCGCATAAGCGCTATATAAAATTGCCGCTGAAAATCCTACCAGCAGGGAGAAAGTCACGTCTATTTACATATTAAGACGTCACCCAACGTCTTCATTCTGGAGCGTCAGCCGTGGGTGTCGTAGGAATAGAGTATCTGCCTTTCCAGGGGTATCCTTTCCTCTGGCAACTTGGGAGGGGGCCAGTTGGCTGAGGTCATCTTTATAAGTTCTGCCCTGGTGGGGATGGACTCCCAACCATAGCCCACGGCCTTCTTCCTTTTCACATCGATGAACGAGGCATCGAAAAGGTTTGCCTGAACTGCCCAGGGAATTATGTAATCCTCCTCCAGCAACCTTGCAGCTGCCACAGTGCCAGCCTCCCTGGTAATCACCGAACCCGGGGCACACCGAATGGCCATAAGGGACTTGTCGTCTATCCGCACCACAAGGTCCACAAAGGCGACTATCTTTTCGTTATTTGCCTCTACGTAAATTTCTCTATCAAGTTGAAAGTCGCTGATTTTAAAGCCCTTTTCATCGACAAGGAACTTGGCTATCTTCTGGCGTATCCGTTCCCTGTCGGTATCGAGCACCAGCTTTCCAGTAAGGAAACATGGAACCTTGATAAATATGTTTGATTCGTCGATTTTGCACTGTTCTGCCATGGAAGCCCCTTATTCTCTTTTGATAAAGCTATTTTCCTTTACACAAACGGATATTGTCAACAAAAATAGTTATTGGCCCTTTTGGCCGGTTAGCAAATAATAGGAATCTATGCACATTTTCCGGCTCCAGGGCCCTATCCGTGCCAGATGTGCGCAATTTGGCAAGATCCAAAACCACGGTATTTTGACCAGGTTTCAGCACCACCCTATGGTTTACCCGGTCCTCATAGGGCGGATGGCCCGGCCTGTCATCTATCCGGATGGTCATGGTCAAATCCTTTCCCATTGGATTGAAAATATCCAGAAGAAGATAACGGGCCCCTTTCCACTGGCCCTTTAGCCCTACAAACTTGAGACCAGGGTACTCTGCAGGAGGGTAGAGCTCCACCTTGAGACTCTTTTTGCCTTTGGTTGCGTGTCTGTCCGAGAGCTGAAACCAGGTATGGCACTGGTAGACCAGGTTGGAAAGATCAGCTGCGGTCTCAAAATCAAAGGCAGTACGACATGCCCCATACTGGCCAGAACACACTCCAGAAAGGGCCAGCGAGAACATTGCCGTGGTCATCAAAAGCCGTAGCGCTCTCATATCCGCTCTCATATCAGGGAAAGGGATGTATAGTCGAGTCGCAAGGTCTTTTCACCAGCGACATCAAAGAGCACCTTTACCCGTACATCATCGATGGCCTCGGTCACAACCCCCTTTCCAAAGATGGAATGACGAACCCTGTCCCCAGGGCTAAAGGAGCCAGCCTTGGTTTTTTTGGCCCCTCCGCTGCCTGGTGCCCCTTTTGGACCTGCCTGGGCCTTTGGTTGGGCCTTGGCCCTGCCTCCGCCTGTCTGCCGCCTCTTTTGTATGTCCCTGAAACGCCTGAATTCCAGGAAACGCTCCGGGATCTCATCGATAAATCTGCTGGGCCTGGCGGGCATGAGTCCTGCCCCCTGAACATTTATGAAACTTGGATAGCAAAGATATAGATCATCCTTGGCCCTGGTTGCAGCCACATAGAAAAGGCGCCGTTCTTCTTCAATCTCATCTGGTCTATTCTCTGCAAAATGCGACGGAAACCTGCCTTCGCACAGGGAAATGAGAAATACGACCTTCCATTCGAGCCCCTTTGCCGAATGAATGGTTGATAGCACGAGCTTTCCACCCTGTTCGTCATCCTGACCTGCCTCAGGTGGGTCCAGGGCAAGATCTGCAAGAAACTCCACGGCATCTTCATAGTTTGAGGACATGGCCTTCAACTGGGCGAGCTCCTGCAACCTTTTTGGGTAGTCGTCAAAATATCTGGATTCCAAATAGGGCCTGTACCAGCCTATCAACTCATCAAGCAGTTGCCTCAAGTCGAGGGATGAGGTTGCAAGGCGTTTCAGAGTCTCACCCAGGCCACGAACCTCCTTGACCCATGCAGCCCTGCCCGAGAAGTTGGCAAGGGTCTCAAGGGGTGAATCTGAGGCGACAAGGGCCTCGTAAACCCTTTCGGCACTCTTTGGCCCGAGCCTGTCGATTAGGAGCAGGATGCGATTTAGGCTCAATCTATCAAGGGGATTTATCAGGAGTCTCAGGAGACAGATTATGTCCTTTATGTGTGCAGCATCCACAAGGCGCATGCCGCCCCTTTTTACAAAGGATATGCCTGCCCTGTTCAGATGGGTCTCAAGCACGAAGGAGTGAAACGCCGCCCTGAAAAGCACTGCAATCTCTCCAGGGTCGACACCCTTTTCAAGATAGCCCTTGATGGTCTCGACTATGAAGCGCGCCTGTTCCTCCTCGTCCATTCCCATAAAAAGTACTGGCTTGTTGCCTCCCTCTCTGTGGGCTGTCAGGCGCTTGGTAAACTTCTGTTTCGCATTGGCAATTATTGCATTGGTGCAATCCAGATTTGGCTGGGTCGTCCTGTAATTCTTTTCCAGTTTTATGATGCGGGTTCCTGGAAATATCTTTGGAAAATCAAGGATGTTCTGGAAGTTGGCCCCCCTGAAGGAATAGATGGACTGGGAATCGTCGCCAACCGCCATGACATTGTTATGACCCTTGACCATGAGCCGCACTATCTCTGCCTGGGCCTTGTTCGTATCCTGATATTCATCGATCATTACGAACCGATATGTCTCAGACATGGTCTGGCGCACTTCAGGGAAATCCCTCAAGATCCTGAGCCACAGGAGAAGAAGGTCGTCATAATCCACCAGGGCGTGGGCCTTCTTGTAATCTTTGTAGGCCTGAAAGAGGGTGGCTATTGCCTGGGAATGTTCCATCATGTGGGGATAAAACGCCTCGATAACTTCATCCACCATGGAACCCGTATTGGCACATTTACTAAATATGGTGCACAGAGCACCCTTGGTGGGAAACTTCTTGCCCTTGCCAGAAAACTCGAGCTGCCTTGCCAAGAGGTGAATGAGGTCCTGACTGTCAGACTGATCCATGATGGTAAAACCGGTGGAGAAGCCGATGAGCCCTGCATATTTCCTGAGCATCCTGTGACAAAAGCCATGAAAGGTGCCACCGTGGACCTTATGGCACTCGGCCCCTCCGAGCATGGCCGCCCGCTCCAGCATTGTTGCCGCGGCCTTTCTCGTAAAGGTGAGAAGCAATATGGAAGAAGGCTCGACGCCATCTGTTATGAGCCTGGCAACCCTGTAAACCAAGGTCCTCGTCTTTCCACTGCCCGCCCCAGCAATCACGAGCAGCGGGCCTTCATTGTGCATTACCGCCTGAAGCTGAGCCGAATTCAGCTCTCTTTCAAAGGAAATTGAATTGTTTGTGTTTTCCATGCCCCTGAACTCTTTTTATCAAATTGATGGCCCAATCACATGGCCGTCGGAAAGAATTGTGATACTGCTACTAAAGACGGGTGTGTGTCAACCCATTTTACCCCTGCCAATTTTTTGTTAAAGATTTCCCTATCTGGTTCTTCTTGATATATGGCCCTGCACCAATTACCTTTGGAATTCACCATAGAGCGTTTAAAAGGTCTTTGTCATCATGAAATACCGTTCCCATTGGTCAGATTACATCTCTGCCGAGGATAGTGAAGGCCTGAAAAATCGCCCCTTTGAAGAGCTGGCCTCCCTTGTACGAAAGGCCAAAAAAAAATCAAAGGGCAAGAAGAAATCCGAACCATCGAAGAAGTCGCAGGAGACCAAGAGCGAGCCCAGCGATGAACAGCTGTTTCTAGAGGCCATGAAGGGGGTGCAGCCCCTTTCAGACAGAACAGAGACTGATTACGAAATTCCAGAGGTAGAGACCAAGGACGTTCAGGCCAAAAGGGAAGCCGACGACCTGAGACGCGGCATCGAAGAGCTGAAGGCCGTGATTCAGGGCCACAGGCCCTTGCCCATAGAAAAGATTCCCGAGTACATGGACGGCCCCAGTTTCAACATGGACAAAGGGCTTGTTCGAAAACTCAGGCGCGGGCATTTTGCCATCCAGGCCTACTGTGACCTTCACGGCTTCAGGGCAGAAGAGGCCCTTCAGGTGATGGATGGCTTCATTGCCGATGCCATAATGACGAATCGACGGGCCGTGGCCTTCATTCACGGACGAGGCAAATCATCACCTGGCAAACCGGTATTGAAGGGGCTGGTAAAGGATTTCCTCAACAGAGGACGTTTCAGACACTACATCCTGGCCTACAGCAGCGCTCCAGCGTGGGACGGCGGGCCAGGGGTGACCTACGTCCTCATAAGAAAGAGGCCGGTAAAAAAGAAGAAAAAGAGATGAAAAATCAATATCCAGGATTCTTTCTAGTTATCGAAGGCATAGACGGGTCTGGCAAGAGCACCCTGGCCAACAATCTCTATCTCGCCCTCAAAAAGATGGGCAAGGACTGCCTCCTCACCTTTGAGCCCACGAATGGCAAATGGGGAGCAATCCTGAGGCAGAGTTTCACTGGAGCGGAACGACTCTCTGCCAATGAAGAACTTGGACTCTTCATGAAGGACAGACAAGACCATCTGGAAAATGTCATCATTCCAGCCCTCAAAGATGGCAGAATAATCATCTGTGACAGATATTACTTCTCCACAGCTGCCTACCAGGGGGCCAGGGGGCTAGACCCCCAGGCGATACTCGCCGAATCCAGGGCCAAGTCCCTCGAGCCGGATCTCTGTCTATTCCTCGAGCTTTCCCCAGAAGAGGCAATAAATCGGATCAGACACGGGCGGAAAGAAAAAGAGAACAACTTTGAACAGCTAGACTACCTAAAGTCAGTTGCTAAAATATACGGTACTGTCAAAAATGGATGTATCCCCCTGGATGCGACCCTGCCCATTGAAGAGCTAACGGACCAAGCACTGAAATTGATATTGCAACGCCTCGAGGACAAAAACTTAAATTAAATACCCGCTGACTTGACTTGAAACATAACCTGCTTAGGTTCAAGATATTACTTAGGAAAAAATTATTCTTTCGTAAAAAAACAGAAGCACGAACCCACATCATGGCCATTTTATGAACAACAAGGACAAAAAGCCCCAGGACAACAAAGGCCGCAAACTCCTATTTACCGCCATCTACTGGCTCATCGGTATTGCCATCATCCTCGGGTTGCCCCAGCTCCTTGTAACCATCCAGACCAAACAGATCCCCTATTCGGAATTCAAGAGGATGCTCAAGGCCGACAGGATCTTGGAGGTTCGGCTTGGCGAAGATGAAATAAGGGGCTTGATGTTCACTGGCCCAGAAAAGGATCTGACAGAACTCAAGAAGATCCTGGCCCAGGTTGAAAAGGAGCAGGCATCCAAGGAAAAATCTCCCTCAGCGGGCTTCTTTGATTTTGGCATCAAGCCCAGCCTCAATGATCTACTCCAAAAACTCGAGCAAAAGGGCATCAAAAAGGACCAGATAGTCCTTTTTCGCACGGTTCGAGTCAAGGATGACAAACTGGTCGATGAACTCGAGGCCCACGGAGTTGAATTCGCCGGCACCAAGGACAGCATGGTGGGCCAGATATTCTGGGGCACCATTGTTCCAATAGCTTTCTGGATTGGGCTCTGGTTTCTCCTGATGAGGGGAATGGGAACCCCTGGAAGCGGGCTACTCTCCATTGGCAAGTCGAGGGCCAAGGTCTCTGTAGAAAAGGACACAGGGGTGCGTTTCAGCGACGTTGCCGGATGCGAAGAGGCCAAGGAGGAACTGAAGGAGGTCGTTGAGTTCCTAAGAAAGCCTGAAAAGTTTGAGGCCCTTGGTGCAAAAATCCCCAAGGGAGTACTCCTCGTTGGCCCGCCAGGCACGGGCAAAACCCTGCTGGCCAGAGCCCTGGCAGGCGAGGCCAAGGTACCCTTTTTCAGTATTTCCGGCTCGGAATTCGTGGAGATGTTTGTAGGTGTGGGTGCCGCAAGGGTTAGGGACCTCTTTACCCAGGCAAAGAAAAATGCTCCTTGCATCATCTTTATTGACGAAATCGATGCCATAGGAAAGTTCAGGGGCGGGGGCATGCCAGGAGGCGGCAATGAGGAAAGGGAGCAGACCCTAAACCAGCTGCTCGTGGAGATGGACGGCTTTGAGCCAAACATTGGCGTCATACTCCTTGCGGCAACGAACAGGCCGGAAATACTCGACCCGGCACTTTTGAGGCCTGGCCGTTTTGACAGGCAGGTTGTCCTCGATGCCCCGGATGCCAAGGGCAGGGAGGCAATACTAAAGGTTCACTGCAGGGGCAAACCCCTGGCGGACGATGTGGATCTTCGAGCCATTGCCCTTAGAACACCAGGCTTTTCAGGGGCTGACCTGGCAAATATCGTAAACGAGGCAGCCCTTCTTGCTGCCCGTGAAGGTGCCAAAAAGATTTATCAGCGCCACTTCGAGGCAGCAGTCGAAAAGGTCTTTGCCGGGCCTGAACGAAAGAGCAGGCGCCTTGGAGACAAGGAGCGCAAGCGTGTCGCCTACCACGAGGCAGGCCATGCACTCGTGGCCTATCATTGCCCAAATGCTGCACCAGTTGCCAAAATTTCCATTATTCCAAGGGGCAAGGCCGCCCTGGGCTACACCATGCAGCTTCCTGAAGAGGAACGCTATCTCATGACGAAGAACGAGCTTCTGGACAAGATATGCGTTTCCCTTGGGGGCAGGGCCGCAGAGGATGTGGTATTCAATGAAATAAGCTCTGGTGCCCAGAACGATCTCGAGGTTGCAACAGAGATGGCAAGAAGTATGGTATGTCGATTTGGCATGAGCGATAAAATTGGCCCTGTGGCCCTCGTCCGGGAGACCAGCCCGTTCCTAAGGGTTCCGGGCATGGGTGAGCAGGCCAATATGAGTCCTGAATTGCAGGCTGAAGTGGACGAGGAGGTTAGAAGGGTTTTAAGGGAGCAGTACGATAGGGCAAAAAAGATTGTCAGCACTCACATGAAGGCCCTCGAGCGGGTCTCAGAGAGGCTTCTCGTCAAGGAAGTGATGAGTGCTGACGAATTTAGAAAACTTGCAGCTTCTGACCAAGAGAACAACTCAGAAAAGGAGGAACTAAATGATTCCAAATGATGCTCCAAATCTCAGTAGGACCTTTCTATCCGTGGTACTCAGCCTTTTCTTGCTGGTATCAGTAGGCCTGGAACAGGCTGTTGCGCGAACCGCCATAGATGACGAAAACATCGAGCTGTTGGCCAAGACATCGAAGGCCATTGCCGAGATTGTCAAGGAGGCGATGCCGGCGGTAGTGTACGTGCAGGTGGAAAAGACCGTTGAACAAAGGGTCTCTCCCTTTGGACCAGACCCCTTTGGGATGTTCAACGACCCCTTCTTCCAGCGCTTTTTTGGCCCACAGCTCAGACAAAGGCCAAGAAAGTTCAAGCAGCGTGGACAGGGCTCAGGCTTTATCATCAGTTCCGACGGTTACATCCTGACGAACAACCATGTCGTGGGTGATGCCGACACCATAAGCGTAAAACTTGCAGACGGGCGAAAGTTCAAGGCCAAGGTCATTGGCAAGGACCCTCAGTCTGACGTAGCAGTCATCAAGATCGATGCGAAAAATCTTCCTGTGCTTCCCCTTGGAAACTCCGACAACATCCAGGTGGGCGAATGGGTGATTGCAATCGGCAACCCCTTCGGACTCACCCAGACGGTTACGGTTGGAGTAGTCAGCGCCAAGGGCCGCAGCAGGCTTGGAATCACCGACTATGAAGATTACATCCAGACCGATGCAGCCATCAACCCAGGAAACTCCGGTGGCCCTCTCATCAACATCCACGGCGAGGCCATTGGTATAAACTCTGCCATCTTCTCAAGAAGTGGCGGATACATGGGAATTGGTTTTGCCATTCCCATAAACATGGCAAAGGCTGTCAAAGACCAGCTCATCAAAAACGGCAAGGTCATAAGGGGCTGGCTTGGAGTCGTAATCCAGGAGCTCGACGAGGATCTGGCCAAGTCCTTTGGACTCGACAAGAAAGAGGGTGTGCTCATTGCAGAGGTGGCAGACAACTCCCCAGCCAAAAAGGCTGGACTCAAGTCTGGAGACATCATCCTCAAGATGAATGGCCAGAAGGTTTACGACATTGGCGAGCTCAGGAACAAAATTGCCCTTACTCCTCCTGGAACGAAGGTCACCTTTGATATCCTAAGGGAAGGCAAACACAAGACAGTCACTGTCACCATCGAAGAGAAACCCGGTGCAGTCACCGTTGCTGCCAGCCACCACGGAGTACTGAAACAGCTTGGCCTTGTAGTTCAGGACCTTACTCCTGATCTCGCCCAGCAGTTTGGATACCGTGAAGGTCAGGGCGTGCTGGTGGCCGAGGTCGAGCCTGGCAGCCTTGCTGCCAATGCCGGCATTCAGCCTGGTCAGCTCATTGAGGAAGTCAACCGGGTGAAGGTTCATACAGTTAAGGAATTTTTGAAGGCACTGTCCAAGTCTGAAAAGACCAAGCGGGTGCTCATGAAAATCCGCGACGGAGACATAAGCAGGTACGTGGCCTTCAGGATAAAATAGAAAAGAGCAACCAATGACTGGAAAGATAGTGAAAGTCATAAGGGCAGACAGCCACGAAGGAAAGAGGGCGCTGTCTGCCCTTTCGCGCAGAACGGTTTCCATTCCAGAGGAAATAGAGATCCGTGTAAAGGACATAATCGAGACGGTGAAGTCCCAAGGGGATGAGGCCCTCACGGACTTCACCCGCCAGTTTGACTGCCCGGAGTTCACTCCATCCATGATACGGGTCAGTGAGGAAGAAATCGACAGGGCCTTCGATAAGGTGGATGCCCTGCTCATATCTTCCATACAGAAGGCCCGTGACCAGATAGACGAGTTCCATCGCAGGCAGCTGCCTGAATCCTGGTTTATGACAAGGGAAAACGGGGTAATTCTGGGCCAAATGGTGCATCCAGTGGATGCAGCCGGCCTCTATGTGCCTGGAGGCCAGGGGGGTAAGACTCCCCTTGTCTCATCGGTGCTGATGAATGGTATTCCAGCACGCATTGCCGGGGTGAACAGAATAGTCCTTTGCACGCCACCTGGACCAGACGGATTTGTCAGCCCTGCACTGCTGGTTGCAGCGCGCCTTACCGGTATTCATGAGGTTTACAGGGTGGGAAGTGCCTGGGCAATCGCTGCACTGGCCTATGGTACCGAGACAATAAAGCCGGTGGATGTGGTGGCTGGCCCTGGAAATATCTATGTCACGGCAGCAAAGAAGCTTGTCTCTGGCACGGTTGCCATAGACATGATAGCCGGACCAAGCGAAATCCTGATAATTGCAGATGCCAGCGCGCCTCCTGCCTTCGTGGCAGCGGACATGTTGTCCCAGGCGGAACACGACCCCCTTGCCACTTCAATCCTGGTGACCACTTCGGAGCGTCTTGCCATAGAGACGGCCAATGAGCTAGAACACCAGTTGGCCAGGCTTGAAAGGGCGGAAACTGCAAGGAAGTCCCTCGAGGACAATGGCCTCATCATCATAGCCTCCACCACTGGCGAGGCATGCAAGATTGCAAACAGCATAGGCCCTGAACACCTGGAACTCATGGTGGAGGACCCTTGGAGTCTGGTTCCCAGCATAAGACATGCCGGCGCCATATTCCTTGGAAGGTTCAGCCCGGAACCCATTGGGGATTATATAGCTGGCCCCAATCACGTCCTGCCCACAATGGGAACAGCACGGTTTTCCTCTGCCCTGGGAGTTGAGACCTTTATGAAGAAATCCAGCCTCATCTACTATACAGAAGAGGGCTTTGAGCAGGATGCAGACGATGTCATGAGGCTTGCCCAAATAGAAGGCCTTACAGCCCACAGACAGTCGGTGGAGATAAGGAAAAAAGCCAAGGGCTAGGGTACGCCTGCAATCACATTTGGCCAAATTGACTGAAGAAAACGCCATAGAAACCTACCGGCTGGCCCTCAGGACAAATGGGCGGCTGCTCTTGGACGATGTCTCCATAAAGATACCCAAGGGCCAGATAACCGGAATACTTGGGCCGAATGGCGCTGGAAAAACAACCCTTCTAAAGGCCCTTAGCGGTTTTGCAAGGGCAACCAGCGGGCAGATAGCCATATTTGGCCAGGCGCTGTCGTCCCTGTCTGTTGGCCAAAGGGCCAAGAGGCTGGCACACCTTCCCCAAAACCTCGAAACCCACTTTCACTTTGAGGCCCTGGACATCGTTATGATGGGGCGCTACGCCCATTCAAAGGGAGCAACCCATGAAAGGGACGGAGAGGAACTTGCCCGCGAGGCCCTCGAAAGGTGCAATATCTCCCACCTTGCCCACCGCTCCTTTGCAAATCTGTCTGGCGGCGAAAAGAAACTGGTGCTCCTTGCAAGATGTCTCTGCCAAGACAGCCCTATATTCCTTCTCGATGAAGTAACCTCCAGC
This sequence comes from Thermodesulfobacteriota bacterium, assembly GCA_013154175.1. Lineage (GTDB taxonomy): Bacteria > Desulfobacterota > Dissulfuribacteria > Dissulfuribacterales > QOAL01 > JAADCZ01. Next base: position 21,032 of record JAADCZ010000049.1, on the reverse strand, counting down.
CTCGACATCAGAAGGAAGATGGAGGTCTTCGAACTTCTTAGAGACGAGGTGGAAACAAGTGGCAGGACCGTGGTGGTGGTAATTCATGATATCAATCTTGCCTCACTCTACCTTGACAGATTAATATTCCTGAAGCGAGGAAAGGTCATCGGCCAGGGAGACGTGATGGAAATCCTGGACGATAGCTACCTAACGAGGGTGTTTGGAACAAGAACCGTTGTCATTCCGCACCCTGAATGCAACCGTCCCGCAGTGCTCTTTTCTCCACCTGGTAGAAGCAGCGGGGATCGTCACCCTAAAGGAGGATACAACCATGTCTGACGATTGCCTTTTTTGTAAGATGGCTCGAGGAGAGATTAAACCAGATACTGTCTACGAGGATGACGAGATCCTGGCCTTCCGTGACATCAATCCCCAGGGGCCCGTTCATGTTCTGGTGATACCCAAGGAACACATTCCAACCCTGAACGATCTTGAGGAACATCACGCCGAGCTAATGGGCAAACTCTTTCTCGTGGCCAAAAAGATTGCGGAAAAGGAAAACTTTGCAGACACCGGGTATCGGACAGTGATCAACTGCAATCGCCACGGCGGCCAGGAGGTATATCACATACACCTTCACGTAATAGGCGGCAGGCAGATGACCTGGCCTCCAGGCTAGTCATCCCTTTTCGTACTTGCCAGAGCTTCCAGCTCGCTTCTTTCCACTTCTATTGACGGGGTAAATTGGTGCGTTTATAGTGCGCCTGCCCCGGAAGGGGTATTATACAGTTGTCAACCAATTTGAAATTATTCAAAAAAGGACTTTAAATGAAGGCACTTATCGCCCTGGAAGATGGACGCATTTTTGAAGGCCGCTCCTTTACTGGCCCTGGAGAAGTCTCTGGAGAACTGGTCTTCAACACCAGCATGACCGGTTACCAGGAGATCCTCACTGATCCTTCCTACAAGGGCCAGATAGTTACCATGACCTATCCCCTCATAGGCAACTATGGAGTCACTCCTGAAGACGAAGAATCATTAGGCATTCACCTGAGCGCCTTTCTGGTTAGAGAATATGAAGCTGATTACAGCAACTGGCGCGCCACAGGGGATCTTGGCAGCTATCTGAAAAAGCACAACATCCTTGGCATCGAGCAGGTGGATACCAGGGCCATCACACGTCACATCAGACTGGCAGGGGCCATGAGGGCGGTCATCTCCACAGAGGATCTGGATGAGAGATCCCTTGTGGAAAAGGCCAAGGCGAGCCCCGGCCTCGTTGATGCCGACCTTGCAACCCTTGTCACCTGCAAGACGCCCTATGTCTGGGAAGAAGGAAAGATACTCGAGCTCGAAGACGTATCCCCAGACTGGCTGGACAGGCTCGAGTCTGGCAAGAAGGCCAAATTTCGCATTGCCATCATTGATTGCGGGCTCAAGTTCAATCAGCTACGGCTCTTCAGCCAGAGGAACTGTCAATGCGTCGTCTTTCCAGCAACAGTCGATGCCCAGCAACTCCTTGCATGCAAGCCAGATGGAATCTTCATATCAAACGGCCCTGGTGACCCGGCTGCCGTCCACCATGTGATAGAGACCGTGAAGAATCTCCTTGGCAAGAAGCCCATCTTTGGCATTTGCCTGGGCCACCAGATACTCTCCCTGGCCCTTGGCGCCAAGACCTACAAGCTGAAGTTTGGTCACAGGGGTGGAAACCAGCCAGTCAAGGACCTTTCCACAGGACGCATAGAGATTACCGCTCAGAATCATGGTTTTGCAGTTGACCAGTCAACCCTGCCACCGGGTGTAGAAGTCACCCACATAAACCTGAACGACAATACGGTGGAGGGAATAAGGCACAGGGAAATTCCTGCATTTTCGGTTCAGTATCACCCTGAAAATGCACCTGGCCCCCACGATTCCGAGTACCTGTTTGATCGTTTTGTAAAACTCATGAGCTGAAGAGCAGAGTAAAGAAGATATGCCCAAGAGAACCGACCTGAAAAAGATACTGATTATCGGCTCTGGCCCCATTGTCATCGGTCAGGCCTGTGAATTCGACTATTCTGGCACCCAGGCCTGCAAGGCACTCAAGGAAGAAGGCTATGAAGTGGTGCTGGTTAACTCCAACCCTGCCACCATCATGACCGACCCAGAGGTGGCAGACAGAACCTACGTGGAGCCAATCACCCCGGAGGTTGTCATCAAGATCCTCAAAAAGGAAAGGCCAGACGCCATCCTTCCCACCCTCGGTGGCCAGACGGGCCTGAACACCGCTGTGGCAGTTGCCGATACGGGAATCCTCGAAGAGCTTGGCGTGGAGATGATAGGTGCAAGCCCAGAGGTCATCCACAAGGCAGAGGACAGGGAAAAGTTCAGGGAGGCCATGGAAAATATCGGCCTCAGAATTCCAAGAAGTGCCATTGTCCGTTCCCTAGACGAGGCAGTAGAGGCGGCCCAAGACATCGGATTTCCCATAATCGTCAGGCCATCCTTCACCCTTGGCGGCTCTGGTGGAGGCATTGCCTACAACATGGATGATCTCAAATCCATTTGCCAGCAGGGGCTAGACCTCAGCATGATTCATGAAGTCATGCTGGAAGAGTCGGTCATAGGCTGGAAGGAATTCGAGCTCGAGGTGATGCGCGACGCCAAGGACAATGTGGTCATCATATGCAGCATCGAAAACCTCGATCCAATGGGCGTCCACACTGGAGACAGTATCACGGTTGCCCCTGCCCAGACCCTTTCTGACAAGGAATATCAGTATCTTAGAGATGCATCTCTTGCCATCATAAGAGAGATAGGCGTAGAAACCGGGGGTTCCAATATCCAGTTTGCCGTAAACCCTGAAAACGGGGATGTGGTTGTCATCGAAATGAACCCCAGGGTCTCCCGCTCTTCAGCCCTGGCATCAAAGGCCACAGGATTTCCCATTGCAAAGATTGCGGCCAAGCTCGCCATTGGCTACACCCTGGATGAAATTCCCAATGACATCACCAGGGAGACAATGGCCTCCTTTGAGCCCACCATTGACTATTGTGTGGTAAAGATCCCCCGCTGGACCTTTGAAAAATTCCAGGAAGCCGAGGATCTCCTTACTACATCCATGAAGAGCGTCGGGGAGACAATGGCCATTGGCCGCACATTCAAGGAGGCCCTTCAAAAGGGGCTTCGCTCCCTGGAAATCGGGCGCTTTGGCCTTGGCTTCGATGGCAAAGACCCTTGGGACAAGGGCCAAGTCCCAGACATGGACGAGATCGAGAACAAGCTTCGCATCCCCAATTCAAAAAGGATTTTTTACATCCCCTACGCCCTGGAAAGAGGAATGTCCATCAGGGAGGTAAGCAAAATCACTGGCATCGATCCGTGGTTCATCTTCCAGATAGACAAAATTAGACGCAAGGGGAATGAAATCAAGGGGCTTGGGAACAAGGCCCTGGATAACCTGTGGGAAATCAAGAGAGAGGGCTTCTCAGACAGGCAACTCGCTTATCTTCTTGGAAAGAGCGAGGATGACATAAGGCGTATCCGCTTTGAAAAGGGCATAAAGCCTGTCTACAAACTCGTTGATACCTGTGCAGCCGAATTTGAGGCCTACACCCCCTACTATTACTCGACCTATGAAACAGAAAGCGAGTCCACACGCACTTCAAAGAAGAAGGTGATGATACTTGGAGGGGGGCCAAACAGGATAGGCCAGGGTATCGAGTTTGATTACTGTTGTGTTCATGCCTCCTTTGCCCTAAAGGAGGAGGGCATCGAGAGCATAATGGTGAACTCGAACCCTGAAACCGTTTCCACGGACTATGACACTTCCGACAAGCTCTACTTCGAGCCCCTGACCCTTGAGGATGTGCTTCATATCGTGGACACGGAACAGCCAGATGGAGTCATAGTACAGTTTGGCGGCCAAACACCCCTCAACCTTGCTGTGCCCCTAAAGAAGGCCGGGGTAAAAATCATAGGAACCAGCCCTGAATCCATCGACATGGCAGAAGACAGGGAAAGTTTCCAGAAGATGCTCAAGAAACTTGGCCTGAAACAACCTGCCAACGATACTGCATATACCCTTGAAGAGGCACTCAAAATCGCCTCTGAGATAGGTTACCCCATAGTGGTTCGCCCCTCTTATGTGCTGGGGGGCAGGGCCATGCGCATTGTCCACGATGAAAATGGACTTCGTGAATTCATGGAAGAGGCAGTCGAGGTATCGGAAGGTCACCCTGTCCTTATTGACAAATACCTGCAAGATGCCATAGAAATTGACGTGGATGCCATTTCCGATGGAAAAATCACAGTAATTGGCGGTATTATGGAACACGTGGAGGAAGCGGGCATACATTCCGGAGACTCTGCCTGTGTACTTCCACCGCACCGGATTGGCAAGGAGATGATCGAACAGATTAAGGATGCCACCAAAAAGATGGCCAAGGAACTCCACGTAATCGGGCTGATGAACGTTCAGTATGCCGTAAAGGACGATGAACTCTACGTCCTCGAGGTCAATCCAAGGGCATCTAGAACCGTGCCATTTGTGAGCAAGGCAACTGGCATCCCCCTGGCAAAGCTTGCCACCAAGGTGATGATTGGCAAGAGCCTTGAAGAGCTCGGCCTTACGAAAGACCCAGAGGTAAGTCACGTCTCTGTTAAGGAATCGGTCTTCCCATTCAGGAAGTTTCCAGGGGTGGACATCATCCTTGGCCCCGAGATGAAATCCACCGGCGAGGTCATGGGAATTGACCAGAGCGTTGGAATGGCCTTTGCCAAGAGTCAGTTCGCAGTGGGGCTGGAACTGCCAACCAAGGGAACTGCCTTTCTCAGCATCAAAAAGGGAGACAAGGAGCCCCTTCTCGATACGGCACGGCTGCTTCAGAAGGAAGGTTTCCGGATTCTTGCCACAAGTGGCACTGCAGAGTTTCTGCAAAAACATGGAGTCGAGTGCGAAAAGGTGCTCAAGGTCTCTGAGGGTCGGCCCAATATAGTCGACATGATGAAAAATGGTGAAATAGACCTCGTCATCAACACTCCCAGTGGAAAGAAAAGGACCCTTACAGATGCCTTTCACCTCAGAAGGACGGCTATGGAACTTAACATCCCTTATTTTACCACAGTGGCCGGTGCCAAGGCTGCCGTAGAGGCCATCGTAGCCTTGAAAAACCAAGAAATGGACGTTAAACCCCTTCAGGAATACTATTAAGACCATGAACCCTTCAGACTATCACATCAACTTCAACGACTTCTGGAAACATAGACGTTACCAAACAGGACCAAAAGAAGAGTGCGGCATCTTTGGCATATATGGAACCGAAGATGCTGCCAAACTGACATATTTCGGCCTTTATGCCCTTCAGCACAGGGGCCAGGAAAGTGCTGGCATCGTGGCCTCCGATGGAAAGAATGTGACTGAATACAAGGCAATGGGCCTGGTCAGCGAGGTCTTTCAAGAGAACAAGCTCAAGGAGCTGAAGGGGCACCTTGCCATTGGCCATGTCCGATATTCCACCACAGGTTCCTCTGTGCTCCAAAACGCCCAGCCATTTTGTGTCAACCATGCAGGCTGCGCCCTTGCAGTGGCCCACAATGGCAACTTGGTCAATGCCCAGAAGATCAGGGAGGAACTGGAGGGCACGGGTTCCATATTTCAAACCACCATGGACAGCGAGGTGATAGTTCACCTCCTGGCCAAGGCATGGAAAAAGGGCATCAGAGAGGCCATTTGCCATGCAATGAAGACCATAAAGGGCGCCTACAGCGTGCTTATGCTAACCGAGAACGCCCTTATCGGGTTTCGTGACCCACTGGGTTTCAGGCCCCTTTGCATTGGCCGTTTGGACAATGGCGCCTACGTGCTGGCATCCGAGACGTGCGCCCTGGATCTCATTCAGGCAGAATACATAAGAGATGTCGAAAGGGGCGAAATAGTAATCATAGATGATAATGGCCTTCATTCATTCGTTGGCATTCAGGCAGAGAGAAGGGCCAATTGCATCTTTGAATTCATATATTTTGCCCGCCCAGACAGCAACATTTTTGGCAAGAACGTCTACAGCTTCAGAAAGGCCCTGGGGGCGGCCCTTGCCAAGGAAACCAGCATGGATGCAGATTTTGTCATGCCCTTTCCAGACTCTGGCAACTATGCTGCCGTAGGCTATGCCCAGGCTGCCAATATGCCCCTGGAACTTGCTGTAATCAGAAACCATTATGTTGGCAGAACATTCATCCAGCCAAGTCAGGCAATGCGAGACTTCGGGGTAAGGATCAAGCTCAACCCCGTAAAGGAAACCATAAGGGGCAAACGGGTGGTCATTATGGAAGATTCCATAATCCGGGGTACGACCAGCCGAACGAGGGTCAAGGCCATCCGTGAGGCAGGGGCAAAGGAGATCTCCATGCTGGTCAGTTGCCCCCCAACCAGATTCCCGTGCTTTTATGGAATTGACTTTCCTACCAAAAACGAGCTCATTGCTTCGCAAAAGAGCGTGGAGGAGATAAGAGACTATCTTGGGCTGGACTATCTACACTATCTAAACCTGGACTCCATGATAGAGGCGGCTGGAGGTATGCAAGACAGATTCTGTCTGGCTTGCTTCAATGGCGAGTACCCCACCGATATCGATTTCAACGTGGGTAAATTCAGCCTTGAAAAGGAATAGCGACTCCTTGGAAATCATCCGAGAAGGAAAAGAGGCCATTCAGATAGAGATAGAGGGCCTCAAAAGGGTTCGCGACAGACTCGATACGGAGTTTGAACGGGCTGTCAGGCTCATCCTTGACTCAAAGGGCAGGGTGGTCATAACCGGAATCGGAAAGTCAGGGCTCGTTGGAAGAAAGATTGCCGCAACCCTGGCGAGCACAGGCACGCCATCCATTTTCCTCCACCCTGTAGAGGCACTCCATGGGGATCTTGGCATGGTTGTGGGGGGGGATGTGGTCATCGCCATCTCCAACAGTGGGGAGACCCAGGAGGTAAATGCCCTTCTTCCCGCCTTCAAGGAGAGAAATATTCCCGTCATTGCTCTAACTGGCAGACCCAAATCCACCCTTGGAAGACATGCAGATTGCGTAATCGACACCGGCGTGGAAAGAGAGGCATGCGCCCTTGGCCTTGCCCCCACAGCCAGCACCACCGCGTGTCTTGCGGTTGGAGATGCCATTGCCGTGGTGCTACTCAAGCTTAGGAGATTTAGCGAAAAGGACTTCAGACGCAATCATCCCTCTGGCACCCTTGGGGAAAGGCTCAAGGTTTCTGTAAGCCAGGTAATGCTAACGGGCAAGGACATACCAACAGTCTACAAGGGCCAGCTCATGGATGAGGTCATAAAGGTGATAGATGCCAAGGGCCTTGGGGCTGCGGTGGTTCTCGATGAGGCCAACTCCCTGGTTGGAATCGTAACAGATGGAGACCTCAGAAGGGCAATGGTGAAATTTGGTGAAGGGTTTGCTAAAAAGAAGGTGGAGGAAATCATGACGAAAAATCCCAAGACCGTTATGCCAGAGGCCCTCGCTGCAGACGCACTGGCACTAATGGAGACCCACCTTATCACCGTTTTGCCCGTGGTTGGCCCAAATGGGCAACTGGCAGGAATCGTCCACCTCCATGACCTCTTGGGAAAAGGTCAGTTCAAGTTTATCGTTTAGAACCAGAGACAGAGGAGAAGAAGATGGCAAGAGGATTAAACAAGGTAATGCTCATTGGCAGGCTAGGGAGTGACCCAGAAATCAGATACACCCAGGACGGAACTCCTGTAGCCAATTTCAGCCTGGCCACAGATTCGCCAGTAAAGAGGGGAGATCAGTGGGAGAGCGAGACAGAGTGGCACAGGGTTGTTGCATGGAGAAGGCTTGCCGAGATATGCAGCGAATATCTAGGCAAGGGCAGGCTGGTCTATGTAGAAGGGCGGTTGAGAACGAGATCCTGGGAAGATAGGGATGGCAACAAGCGCTGGACAACCGAGATCATTGCCCGGGATATCCAGATACTTGATTCAAGAGGTGGAGCCGAAGGCGGTGGCACCACCGAGCTGGAACCACCTGCCCCACCCATTGAAGACGATGTGCCCTTTTAAATAAAGGGCCCTTGGTTCAATTGGCCATTATGGCTGGCCTCTTGTAATATCGACATTGCGTCACTGGTACGTTTAACAGGCCAGCGAGGCGGCAAGCCTGACTGTGATCGCACGTGTGACAGATTGATTCCTGGCTCAAAGTAAAATCAAAGGAAAGATCCGATGCTGTAGGGGCTATCAAACGCCTTGTTCTTCTAAATTGTATGGTTTTGCATGCACTCTCTAGTCGTTCCATTTCAGCTCTCCAAAAATTTACTAAGTGTTTCGCTCTTTTAACTACAAAACTCGACAGTTACGTAAAAATTAATATTTGTGATGTGCAAGAAAAATGCCTGGTTTTTGCATCCTCCAAGTGAAAAAAATTTCCCATGGTGTGAAAAATCTTTCCACTCAAGCCCAAAACCAGGGAACCTTGCCTCTTAGGGTAAAGTAGAATTTGAAATTAACCCTTTTAAGCCTTATTCATTGGGGCTATACTGTTCCTAACGGGAGAAAGGGGAAAAATATTTCATACCAAGGGCCTATTTTCTCAGGGAGGAGAAGATTTCATGTCCAGTCATGTTTCGGCCTCGAGGATAAAAAATATCTTTTGTTCAGACATTCCTGCCTCTGCAGCCTTTGCAATTTTGTTCATATGGACTGCTTCATTTGCAGATTATTTCCTTACAACCTTTCAAATTTGTCATGGTGGCCTAGAGCTTAACCCTGTTTTGGCGCCCTATTTTCACAATTTTGAATATGAAAAGGCCCTGCTCGTGAAAACCGCCCTGACATTCCCGGGTATTTGCGTCCTGTCTGTGTTCTACAGACACCCAGTAGCCATAAGGGCAATGGGCGTTATAGTTGTTGTCTATGTTTGCCTACTTGTTTATCATGCCCTTAATATTTTGCTCTAGGTACTGGTCGTTACCCATTCATTCTTTTAAATAGAGAACCACTACGGCAAATTTTTTTCAGGACGTCGCGCTCCTGCACACTAAGACTTTGCCAGGAGAAAAATGACATATTTCAACATCAGAAAGGGCAAAAGATATCCTTTAGGGGCTGTTTGTACTGGCAGTGGAGCAAATTTTTGCATATTTTCCCGTCATGCCACCAGCATGGAGCTTTTGATCTATGACTCCCCCCAAGCACTTTCCCCCCTAGATACCATCACCCTGGACCCCCAGGAAAACCGGGACTTCTACTTCTGGAACATCTTCGTTGAAGGCGTAAAGCCTGGCATGGCCTACACATGGAAGGCAGACGGGCCAGATGATACCAGGGTTTCAGGCTTTAGATTCAACAAGAACAGACAACTCCTCGACCCGTGGGCACGGGTCATTTTTGACAGATTCTGGCAACGGGAAGAGGCCAAAAGGAACGTGCTGGCCCAACCAATCAGGGCCATAGTGCCCACTTGCATAGACGACTATGACTGGGAAGGCGTCAGGATGCCGGAATACCCGCCCCAGGAGGCAATCATTTACGAAATGCACGTCAGGGGCTTTACGAGACATCCATCCTCTCAGGTCCTGCATCCCGGAACCTTTTCCGCCATAGTCGACAAAATTCCATACCTGAAAAAACTTGGAATCACCCACATCGAATTCCTGCCTATAATGGCCTTCGATCAGCAGGATGTGCCAGAAGGGGCCCGTAAACTCGGTCTTACAAATTACTGGGGCTACAGCCCTCACAGTTTCTTTGCCCTACATCCGGCCTACCTCGTGGACCCATTGAATCCCGCTTGCATAAACGAATTTCGAGACATGATAAAGGCCCTTCACAAGGCGGGGATCGGGGTGATTCTCGATGTCGTATTCAACCACACAGCAGAAGGTGGGGAAGATGGACCTGTTATCAATTTCAAGGGCCTGTCCAACAGGGAATTTTATCATTTAGACCCTACAGACAGACGAAAATACAGGGACTTCACCGGTTGTGGCAACACAGTCAACTGCAATCACCCCCAGGTGATGTTCTTCATAATCGAGTGTCTGGAATATTGGGTCAAATACTTTCACATCGATGGATTCCGCTTCGACCTTGCAAGCGTTCTTGCCAGGGGTGAGGATGGAAACCCAATGCATCACGCCCCTGTCATCTGGAGCCTCGAATTCTCAAGGGCCCTATCCAAGGTCCACCTCATTGCCGAGGCATGGGACGCCGGAGGCCTTTACCAGGTAGGCGGCTTTCCCGGATACAGGTGGCAAGAGTGGAATGGCATGTACAGGGACACGGTGCGCCGCTTCATCCGTGGCGACAAGGGGCTGGTTGGGGAAATGGCCACGAGGATAAGCGGCAGCAGCGATCTCTATGGTCCATCTGGCAGGGCCCCCTTCAACAGCATCAACTTTGTCACCTGCCACGACGGTTTCACCCTTATGGACCTCGTAAGTTATGAGCGAAAACACAATGAGGCAAATGGGGAAAACAACAGGGATGGATCAGATATCAATTACAGCTGTAATTACGGCGTAGAAGGGCCTACAAACGACAAAAAAATTCTGGCCATAAGACACAGGCAGACCAAAAACTTCATGGCCACCCTGCTGGTTTCTGTGGGGGTGCCCATGATACTCTTTGGTGACGAGGTGCTACGCACCCAAAGGGGCAATAACAACGCATGGTGCCAAGACAATGAAATATCGTGGTTTGACTGGCGTTTGCTGGAACGACACCACGACATGTTGCGTTTCACCCAAAAGATGATTGCCTTTAGAAAGAGACATCCCAGCCTAATGCGCAAACAGTTCCTGACTGGACAAAAGCTGCCTGGACGAGACTTTCCAGACATTGCATGGCATGGCAAACGCCTCTATGAACCCGAATGGCACGACCCAGAATCGCGCTTCCTAGGCTTTACCATGTCGGGCGTAAGGGAAGGGGAAGAGGATTTTCACGTGGTGCTAAACATGCACGAAGATGAAACCTTTGAGGTTGAACTGCCCCAAATATCATGGGGAAGGTGGCATCTTGCCGTTGATACAGCGAATATCCCTCCAGATGATATCATTGATCCACAAGAGCAAAAACCTGTGGAATATCGTTATAGGGTAAGGCCAAGGAGTGTGGTGATATTTGAACGGCGATGAGAAGAAATGGCGGAAGCGCATGGGAATCGAACCCACCTACGGGGCTTCTCACCCCGTACACCGGATTTGAAGTCCGGGAGGGCCACCAGTGCCCTTTCCGCTTCCGCTAGCTGAAGCATATTAAAGATAACACATGATTACGATTTTTGAACCCCTCTGATAAGCCTACTTACTTTCTGCAACAGGGGGATTGTCTGGCTCCTTCGAGGCCGTTGAGTTGGAGGTAAGCACCTGGTTTGTCTTATGAATAACCGGCCTTTCATAACGTCTGCCAAACTCCCCTAAAGGTCTTTTGAAGGTGAACCATGCGGGGTAGTCTATCATCTGTTTCTTTGCAGACTCAACACTGTGAGAAGGAATCGTAAAGGGTAAGGTCACCAAAAAGAATGCAGAACCGATCACTGTGGAGGCCAGGCCCAGGGGGCGCGCAACCACCCCATCCACCATCATGGCAACAGGATCGTGCCCCACTCTGTAACGGGCAGGAACGGCTTGTGCCTCCTTGGGCACAAGGAACATAGCCATTGTTGCCAATAAAACCATAAGGGCAAGCCCCTTTCTGATATAATGATTCATGCTGAATACTCCTTTTAGACAAGATTGATTATGGATCTTACTACAGTTGATAAAATTATACAAAATGCTCGCTCAAGGGGCCTTTTTCCAGGTGCTGCCCTGGGTATCATAACTCCCGATGGCAAAAGACTTTCAAGATACTACGGACGCCATACCTTTACGCCATGGAGCAGGGAAGTAGATGACAATTCACTGTTCGATCTGGCCTCCCTTACAAAACCCCTATGCACCGCCCTTGCCTGCGCCTATCTGGTTGACCAGAAAAAACTCTCCCTGGATGAAACCCTGGATTCCTTTTTCCCCTCTTGCCCCAAAGACAAAAAGGCCATAACCATTACCCATCTCCTCACCCACAGCTCTGGCCTCGAGGCATGGACTCCCATTTATGTAAGCCTGAAGGACAAATCCCCACACCAAGGGGCAGGCCATGATGCTGCATGCAAAATCATCCTGGAAAAGCCCCTTGCCTACAAACCAGGGCAAAAATCCCTGTACAGCGACCTTGGCTTCATCCTCCTTGGAAGGATCGTGGCCATGGTCTCTGGCATGGAATTGTGGGAACTTACGTCACGCCACATTTATGGCCCCCTTGGCCTTTCATCCATTACAAGTCCCCCAAGGACCCTGGAAAACCTGGAACAGTTTGTACCAACAGGCTTTTGCCCACACAGGAAAAGGGTTACGTGGGGAAGTGTAAATGACCTGAATGCTTGGAAGATAGGGGGTGTTCCAGGCCATGCAGGGCTTTTTTCCTCTCTTTCTCATTTAATTGGCCTCCTGGGTGGCATCCTCGAGGCCTTTTTTAAGAAAGAACATGACTTTCCCATCTCCCATGACACATTATCCAGATTCCTCACATACAGATCGCAAACCCCAGACATCCCCTGGGCCCTCGGCCTAGACAGACCAAGCCCCAAGGGCTCGACTTGCGGAAGCCACTTTTCTCCCAACAGCCTTGGCCATCTTGGCTACACAGGAACATCCTTCTGGATGGACCTGGACAGAAGACTTTGTGTAATATTCCTGTGCGCAAGGACCTTTCCCTTTGACACAGAAGAAGGTAGAGCCAGAATGAAATCGTTCAGAATTGAGCTTCATAACGGTGTCATGGCTGCATTACTAAACCTGCCTACAAGCCAATAAGGTTGTATATGCCCACAGGCCGATTTGTGGATATTTTGACACGTTTTGCCAAGTCAAAGAACTTGCGCCCAATGGAATCGTTATAGACGGACAAATATATGGGCCCCTTTGGGCATGGACCATCTTTTGACAGTTGCGCCTCTAGGGTGTTCCAGTGGGAGTCTGGAAAACGAGTCGAGGCAAGAATGTTCAGGCTGATTTCCACCCTGTCCAGGGTCTTATTGAGATGACTTATCTTTTCCCAGGCCGTTTTTACCAGATGGGGCGTCAGGGGTTTCTTCAAGGCCTGCAAGGTGGCACCATCCAGGGATTCGAGGCCAATGTTGATATAACAATCTACCCCTAGGCTATTTAAGGCCTTGAAAAAATCTGTCTCTTTGGCCAAAAGGGCGTCTACACTTCCAAACAAAAAATAATTTTTGGCCTTGGGCACCACCTTTCTTGCAAGCTCTATTGCAAAAAATATGAGCTCTTCTCGAGACAAGAGGGCATCCTGATTACCCAGAAAGACCCCCTTAAAAAGGTGAAGCTCCGGGGCCAGGGCCTGGGCCAGCTCCCTCACCTGTGCCTCGATAAGCCCCTGTGGCCTTTGGACAAAATCTGTACCGTCCTTCACCTTGCAAAACCCACAATTATATGGACACCCAGTGGAAACTATCACAGGAAAGACGTGGTAATCACACATCATGGAGTCAGGGGGAAGGACATTTACCTTGCACCTTAAGATTCGCGGAAGTTCATAGAGATGAAACCTCTGCCATCTCAAAATCCCATGAAGAATCTGACTCGCCTCTGTGGAAAGGGCTGAGGGTCCCTGGCATGCCTCCCTCAAGGTCTGGGGCAAGGCTCTATAAAGCTCTATGGTGCGTTTTACTTCTGGATCGGTGGCAGGATTGAAAAAAGCCAAGGTTGTGTCCTCTTCCAGGGGCACAGGAACATAAAATTGCTGGAAAAGGCAGGCCAGCCCTCCATAACCCATGGATGAATAATAAGCCTTTGAACCAGAAAGACCCACCCTTATCCATTCCATTGGATGGGGCCATCCATCTCGGGTTCCCTGAAAGAAAATTGGCCTCCAGCCAGGCATAAAATGAATTTCAATACCAGGTAACACAACCTGGTGATACACAGCCGGCCTTAGTGGAAAGCTGTAGCTTCCACACACATCGTGGCCCTTTTTGTCGAGATTGATTTTTAGTGACTCAGCTGAATTCATGGAGGCAGGCAGAAAATATTGTCATAATGTTTCAGACAAATCCAATAGCAGACCTGGGTTACGTAAGCTGAAAACAATTTATCAGATATACTTTTTTATTAAACTAAGTTTTCTATGGTTCAAAACCATTTTAGTCATTCGCCCACAAAACCTTTGCGTCTTTAATTTTCTTGGTCTGCCTGGTCATTAGCCAAGGGCTATATTGGACTAGCAAGATTCATAAAATGATATTAGATATACTTTCACTAAGTGTTACCCAGAGGGCATACCAATACCCAATTATCTAAAACAGCCAAAAAATAGTCGGTTGTGTAATTGTAGTTCAAACGAGCAACTTTCATTTTGAAATACAATAATCAAAAGGAAAGTTGAGTTTGTGATACTGCCTGTCTGCACTGCAACATGCAAATGATGCAATATGGATTGAGAATCGATAGTGAAGGGTTTCACATTTGACAATAATCTTTCAGCAGAGAGTGAATTTGTTTACATTTTGACGAAGCATGTCGGTTCACCGATACTCATGCAATCTGGTCTATTTACAAAAATCTTTTGATTTTAAAGGGTTGTCACCATTTTTATCCTTGGGCCCCAACATGGCAAAACGGTCTACTTATTGCATTAATCGGTGATAATGGAAAAATTCACTAATACATATGAATCTGTAATTTAAGGTTACAGAAACGGTTGGTCGGATTTTGCAAGCTATTTATACAACAAATAAAGACAACGATTTTAGCGAGATAGATGTCTAGTGCCCGAATGGCATGGCTTTTGTCAGCTTACAGAAAGATGCCAATTCAGGCATGGAGACTTGTGTCATATTTTTTTTATAAGAGACATTTTATCGGCAATTTAATGACTTAATTTTAACATATCAGAAAAAATCACCCAAAAACTAAGGGGATGAGTTAAAATCGTCTATGAAGAAGTTACCATCTATATCTAAAAAATTTTCTAGATATACTTGGATAATTGGGATTATTGCTTGTCTCGTCGTTTTAGCTGTAACAATAGATTCAGAAATAGGCCTCTTCAAGCGGCAAACCGCCATAGAAATATGCCGCATATATGACGCTGCCAGAACAGAGGTTGAAAAATTCTTTTTTCAGGACCAAACCCTTATTCGGTATCTAATCGAAAAGGCCAAGCAACAACCACACGAAAAAAGAATCAAATGGCTGGGAACCAACCTGCTCGATAGCAATGAAATTGAAAATTTCATTATCGTCGACAAAAAAGGCACCATCGTATTCCTGAGTGACCCAAAATATAAAAAATATTTGGGGCTCAACCTGGCAAACTTAAATTACATAAATCTTGAGCAAAAAGTTTCAGGCGTTCATAAATCCTTTTTCACTCCAAAATCTGTCATCACAGTTGGCTACCCCTTTGCCGACGGCACCCTGCTCGTTGAAAAGGATATCGAAAGGCTAACCGACAAGCTAAACAAGATCCCCCGCCCCTCCATCGATGGCTCACAAATCTTCATCCTGACCAAATATGGCAGAGCCGTTTACCATACCAAACACGAATTTGTAAGAACCAGGGAAAACCTCCACAACCACATGAAAAACTGGCATGGCCCAGACGCTTACGGCTTCTACACCGTTCTGTTTGATGGTGTTAGATACTGGTGCGTCAAAAAAAGCTTCAACAGGCCACAATCATGGTACTTTTTTGCTGCAATTCCAGAAGCCAGAATCATCCCCTACCTGTGGCATCACATGTGGCCGATTTTGGTAACCATCTTCGCCATCTTTGTAGCCATAGTATTCCTGGTGGATTTCATCATTAAACGCGGCATATCAGAGCCTTTGCAAAAACTGTCTTCCTGGCTACTGGAGCTCGACCCAATGAATCCAGAAAGCAAGCAGGAGCTGGACGTACACATAAACAACCTGGAGCTTGACTCCATTATCAATAGTGTCAGGAAGATGCTCGATACAATCAAAGAAAAGAATTCTGAGATCCTGAAGAGGGACACCCTTTTCAGAACCGTTATCGAGTATGCAGCAGACTGGGCCTATTGGCTGGATGAATCAGGAAAGTTCAAATACAACTCAATCAAGTGCAAGGAGATTACCGGCTATGCTCCAGAGGACTTCTTCAATGACCCTGATCTTCTCGTAAAAATCATTCACGAAGAGGATAGAGAGGCCTTCAAAAAGCACCTCGAGTTCGCAGTAAGCGATATGCCCCATAAAAACATGGAGCTTCGGATTGTCACCAAGGACGGACGCATCAGGTGGATAAGCCATAACTGTAACAAAATCTATGACGCATCTGGAAACTTCCTTGGAGTAAGGGGCAGCAATCTCGATATTACCGACCAGAAAATGGCAGCCGCAGAGTTGTCCAAAATAGAGAAGCTGGAATCCCTTGGAGTTATAGCTGGTGGCATTGCCCATGACTTCAACAACCTGCTAACAGCAATTCTTGGGAACTTATCCCTCGCCAAGATGGAGGCCAACCCTTCGAGCAATCTTTACAAGAGGCTTGAAGCCAGCGAAAAGGCCACCCTGCGGGCACAAAACCTCACCCAACAGCTTCTTACATTCGCAAAGGGAGGCTCACCAGTGAAACGGCCTTCATCACTCAAACACATCATCCTTGAAACGGCCGAATTCGCACTCAAAGGCTCAAACGTGGCCTGCAAGTTTGATTTCGACAAGGACCTCTGGCTGGTAGAAGTGGATCCTGGCCAAATAAGTCAGGTTCTCCACAACCTCATCCTAAATGCGGACCAGGCAATGTCAGAGGGCGGTATAATCAAGATAGAGGCAAAAAATGTAAGAATAGAAAAAAATGGTCAGGGTGTGGTTCCCCCAGGGGATTACGTGAAGATTACAATCCGCGACGAGGGCCACGGAATCCCCAAGGAACTTCTTTCAAAAATCTTCGATCCTTATTTTACCACCAAGGAACATGGCAGCGGGCTTGGCCTGGCTGTTTGTTTTTCAATCATCAGAAAGCATGGCGGCTTTATAACTGTCGAATCCTCCCCTGGAAAGGGATCGTGCTTCCACATCTATCTGCCAGCATTACCAAGCAGCGACTCTGGTAGGGATGAAGAACACTTTACCTCCCTCAACCCTTCAGGAAACAAGACCATCCTGGTGATGGACGACGACCCGAGCATCCTGCAGCTCCTTACAGAAAGCCTGAAATATCTCGGTCACAACACTGAAGTTGCCAGAGACGGCAAGGAGGCCCTGGAAAAATACAAGAAGGCCCTCGAGTCAGGCAGACCCTTCGATGCCGTGATTATGGACTTGACCATTCCTGGTGGCATGGGTGGAAAGGAGACCCTGGAAAAACTCCTGCAGATTGACCCAAAGGCCAGGGTAATCGTCTCAAGCGGCTATTCCAAGGACGACACCATCACCAATTTTAGAAGCTATGGATTTCGCGCCTCTTTGCCAAAGCCCTATAAGCTTGAAACCCTCAACAGTGTGCTGCTAAGCGTCTTTTCTGATTAATCGCCCAGACTACACCCTTGCAGGGCATTTATGACCGAAATGCTTCGTGCCATGTCGGCCTTGCCAATGGAATGGGGCCTGTATGGAACCAAAAACCCAACAGACTTGCCTATTGTATTGGGTAAAAAGGGCCAAGACGGATAAATCACCTGCCAATCAAGGAATCTTTTTCCTCTAAGATTGTCAAAAACAGTCTCACCCATGTCATCAGCATAGCTTAGACTCAGGTCCAGCAGTGGCCGCAAGACGGAGATGCGCCCTGAACTGCTTTTTCCCAGGACAACAGGGGCCCATCTCCTCCTTTCGAATCCGGCAAACCACAAACCCGGATAACGCAAACCACTGAACTTGTCTGTCATGAAGTAAGTTATCTCCTGGGAATCATCCAGCTCCAGGGCCCTCTTGATTTGCTCCTCCACCTCACTGCTTCCTTGCACATAGAGATATTCCCAGTCCTCTGGATCGAGCACGTCTTGACGCATGACAGATCGCCCCTGATCCCAAAACGTCCACAAGGCATGACACGACTGGCAGTCGGCAACACATCCTTGCTGACTGTCATGGCCCGGACGGCGTGAAATCTCCCTGTGACAGTCACCACATGAGACACGGCCTGGTTCCCCAGCCTCTGCTTCCACGTGGAACTCGGCCTTTCTATGGCAATCAGTGCAAAAAAGCCCGGCCCTGAAGTGTACATCCGGCGTCATTGGCAGCCATTCGATGCCATAGGGCCTTGGAATATGCTTGCCCTTTTTGAGAGGAGCCCTGAAGTCTTCTGGATAGTCCTTTTCAAATCTTCCCACATAGTCCCAGCCAACAAAATTTGAATAGTGACAAGACAGACAATTTTTAATGGTCGGCCTTCCGAAGTGGTGCATTTGCCTGTTACCTATTGGCAGATGACATGCCGCACAACCCTTGCCGCGCCTGACTCCCCAGTAACTGTCCCCTTCGTAGTAAACATGGCATCTGAGACACCTTCTGGCCAGCATATCCATAACCAGTTCTCGTTTTGTCCTTGGCCTTTTCACCCCGTGGATGTCTTTCACCTCAGGGGGCACATCCTCTGGGAAAAAGGCCTTCCACACCGTGGCTATCTCGTTTTTAAGGGTATAGTGACTGGATCTGGTAATGCTTTTGACCTCTTTTAGATGGCACTCGCCACATACCCTTGGCGCATCTGCCGGGGAAGAGGGGCTGGCCACGAGACCCTTGTGGGCCTTGTCCTTAAGTGATTCACTCCCATGACCCTTGTGACAAAGGGTGCACTTGAGGTTGTGGTTGGAATCGAGACTTATCTTGTGACACCCCTTGCACCCCTTGACGGAGTCCGTTTTGGCTATCTCTGGCTGATGGCAGCCAGTCAAGGGCCACAACACGAAACAGAGCAGGAGCCAGAACCCTACCAAACAAGAATTATTCTGCTTTGAAACAATCATTTTATAGAAATCTTCCAATATCCATTTGCTGCCCCTTAATCATCAGGGAGCTCCAAAGTCGTCATCTAAAACGGTTTGCGGAACATTTCCAAGAATCCAAGGTGAAAATGAGCAATTTGTCAACAACCATTCTTGACAATAAATAATGCCACTTCTATATTTGTCTCTAGCAACTGCTGGGGGATCGTCTAATGGCAGGACGGTAGACTCTGGATCTACTAGTCTAGGTTCGAATCCTAGTCCCCCAGCCAATTTTTTTTGCAGTTGCCTCAACCCTTTCGGAGAAGACTCCAAAAATGGATGGAAAAGACTCGCAAGCCCCCAAAAAACCTAGGGCTTCAACACCATCTCTCCGAATACTTCTCGCCGAAGACGACCGCTCTGTTGCCGATGGCTTCCGATCAATTCTCCAAAACGCTGGCTATAATGTGGTAGGCGTTGCCTACAATGGATTAGAGGCCGTTGAAAAAACAGCCGAACTAAACCCCAACATGATCCTCATGGACATCAAGATGCCCCTGCTGGACGGACTAGAGGCAGCAAGGCGTATAAACAGCGTCCCAGGGCAAAACATCATTCCCATAATCCTGGTGACTGCCTATGCAGAAAAACATCTGGTAGAAAAGGCAAAGGGGCGCGGGGTCCTGGGCTATCTTGTAAAACCTGTACACGTGGATGACCTGGTGCCGGCCATAGAAATGGCCCAGTCCATTGCCCAGACCATCAATGCCCTGGAAGGGGTTGTGGAGAATCTGTCCGAGGAATTGGAGGCGCGAAAACTCCTTGAAAGGGCAAAGGGCATCCTCATGAAGCACCTTTCCATCGACGAGGAAAAGGCCATGAGAATGATGCAAAAAGAGGCAAGGCGTCAGCGCATAAAGCTAAAGGAGCTTGCCAGGGCAATCATAGCCTCTCACTCTGTCCTTTCCTAAAAGCCACACTTACGGAACCATCAAGGATTCCGCCGATAATCCGGAAACATTGATCTCTGTCCAGCTTCTGCCTCCCCTTGGAAAAATCAGGTCCATGACATATGGCGAATAGGAGGCCCTGGTCAGGGTGCTAGCAAAAAAGCCCTTTACCATCTTCATCTTGCAAGGTGCGTGCTACACCAATTCGGATGTGACCAGGGGCCGAGTTGCCAAAAACCACGGCAAAAATATCAATCTTTGTCTGTTTCCTGCCGATAACAAGATAGAAGCTCAATAAAAAAGTTTTAAATTTTGCCCTTTTTTAAGGAGGGATGATGTTATCTAGCGTTGCCATCAATGAAAAGGCAGACACAGACACATTTACATCTAGACCCAAACTCCTGATCGTTGACGACGATTCCAGCCTTAGAGAATTTCTTGAAATCTTTCTCGCCAAGGAAGGATACAAAGTCGACTCAGCAGAAACCGGCCAGGAAGCCCTGGAAAAGGTTAAAAACTCATCTTACAGCCTGGTAATTACCGATGTGAGAATGCCTGGCATGGATGGCGTGGAACTGTTGAAACGGCTCAAAAGCCTCGATGCCAACCTCCCGGTTATTCTCATAACTGCCTTTGCATCCCTCGATGCAGCTGTTGATGCAATGAAAGAAGGGGCTTGGGACTACCTCACCAAACCTTTCAAGATAGAGGAGCTAAGGGAAGTCATAGAAAACGCCCTGTCTTCCAGACAGGACACAAGCGGATTCAAACCCCTGGATAACAGGGAAAGGATCTACAAGCTGGACAACATGGTGGCCAGCAGCCCAGCAATGCTCAAGATCTTTCAGCTCGTCCAGCGAATCGCCTCGACCCCTTCCTCGGTACTCATCACAGGAGAAAGCGGCACAGGAAAGGAACTCGTCGCCAGGGCCATTCACAATCTGAGTGACAGGGCAGACAAGCCATTTGTCGCAGTAAACTGTGGCGGAATCCCTGAAAATCTTCTTGAAAGCGAACTTTTCGGGCATAAAAAAGGGGCATTTACCGGCGCGGACAGGGACAAGCTTGGCCTCTTTGCCCTTGCAGACAAGGGAACCATCTTTCTCGACGAAATAGGCGAGCTGCCACTGACCCTGCAGG
>JAADCZ010000079.1 GCA_013154175.1 Thermodesulfobacteriota bacterium | reverse complement strand
TATTATCCGGTATTAGCCCCGCTTTCGCGAGGTTATCCCAGACTCGGGGGCAGATTACCTACGCGTTACTCACCCGTTCGCCACTTTACTCCCCAGCCCGAAGGCCGGGTTTCTCGTACGACTTGCATGTGTTAGGCACGCCGCCAGCGTTCATTCTGAGCCAGGATCAAACCCTCAAGTTTAAACTTTAAGGCCGATTAAATCGGCAACTTGAGTTTGATTTCTTTTGAACCCGACAGACGCTATTCAGTTTTCAAAGATCGGCTATTTCAAAAGTGCGATATTAATTTTAAGCTTTTCGTTTTCTCTTGTCAACCCCTGATGTTCCATTTTGAAGGCAGCTTTTTTTCGCGGCCCTTTCTATGCCCTATCTAGCCGCCCTCAACTGGCCCATCACTTTAGGGCCCAAGATATTTCGCCCATCTCATGATTTCGTGGGCGTTGTCAAAAGTGCGATATTAATTTTAAGCATTCCGCTTTTGCTTATCAACCCCTGAATCCCAAATTGAAGGCAGCTTTTTTGGCCTTCTCTTTGCCCTAATTAAGCCGCCCTCAACTGGCCCATTCCGTTGAGGCCCGAGATTTATATCCTACCCAGGGAAAAGATGCAACAAAAAATTTAAAAAATTCTGTATTTTTTCAATTTAACTTTCAACTAACTAAAATCACTATACTTTTTCAGTGTGCTTTGGTTTAGCCACTTCATCGCCACTCATTTTGAAGCCGCACTTCTTATTGGGGCAGCGTAATTTGACGCTTCCAGAGGCCCCCTGCTTCTCTAACATAAAATCGGCACCACACTCAGGACACTCAATAGGAACTGGCTTATCCCACACTGCATAATCACATTCAGGGTACTTGGTGCATCCATAAAACACCTTTCCACGCCGGGAACTTTTTTGCACCAACTCTCCAGAGCAACCCTCACGCGGGCACTTCACCCCTGTAGGAATGGGCATGGTTGATTTACAATCTGGAAATGAAGAGCAGGCGAGAAAGTCTCCAAAGCGGCCACGCTTTTTAACCATAGGCGCACCGCATTTCGTGCATTTAAAATCCGTGGGAGTTGGATCATCCGTTACAATCTTAATGGAACCATCCTTGGCCCTTTCAAAATTTTTGGTGTTCTTGCACTTCGGATACGATGAACAAGCCAAAAATTCCCCTGTTCTTCCATAACGGATAACCATGGGAGAACCACACTTATCACACTTTATTTCTGTGGCCACCCCCTTGGCCTTAACCGACTCCATATTTTTTTTTGCTTCCTGGAGTCTTTTGGAAAAGGTGCCGTAAAAACGCTTCAGCAGCTCAACCCAGGACACCGCTCCTTCTTCCACCTTATCCAGCCCTTGCTCCATTTCCGCCGTAAATGCAGTATCAAGAATTTCCGGGAAATGGGCTGTGAGCAAATCTGTTACCAAGAAACCCAGCTCGGTTGGCACAAATCTACGGTTTTCAAGTCTCACATAATTCTTATCCTGAATGGTGGACAGAATAGCGGCATAGGTACTGGGTCGCCCTATTCCCTTTTCTTCCAGGGCCTTTATTAGGCTGGCCTCACTGTACCGTGGCGGGGGCTGCGTGAAGTGCTGCTTGGGTTCAATCTTCAGAAGCTCTAGTACAGTTCCCTCCTCACAGGGCGGCAATATCTTGTCTTCACCCTCGAGCTCTGCCTCTTTTCCATACACCCTCAAAAAACCCTCGAACTTTAGCACACTTCCAACTGCCCTAAGGGTGTAGCCAGCAGCTTCAATATCGACCGTGGTCTGATCATATTTGGCTGGAGCCATCTGACATGCCACGAACCGCTTCCATATTAAGGTATATAGTTTGAGAAGATCGGGCTCCAAAAATTTTGCTAGTTTTTCAGGTGTCCTTGATACGGACGTCGGCCTTATTGCCTCATGGGCATCCTGGGTTAGCTTACCCTTTTTGTATCTGCGAGGCTGGGCCGGTAAATACTTTGAGCCAAACTCCTTCTCAATAAATTCCCTTGCCTGAGTTGTAGCCTCCTCAGAAATCCTCACCGAGTCTGTTCTCATGTAGGTTATGAGGCCAACAGGCCCCTCTTTTCCAAGCTCGATTCCTTCATAGAGACGCTGTGCAAGCATCATGGTCTTTTTAGCAGAAAATCCCAACTGCCTTGCTGCTGCCTGCTGCAAGGTACTCGTAATGAAGGGAGGTGGAGGATTCTTTTTTCTCTCTACCCTCTTGACCTTTTTTACTTCAAAGGAGGCCGACTCCAGTGCCTTTACAATTTCCTTGGCCTGCTCCTCGTTTTCTATCTTGAGCTTCTTGCCATCCTTACTGATAACCTTTGCCTCAAAAGGAGGCGGCTCTTGTGCCTTTAGATGGGCTGTAACAGACCAATATTCCTCTGGAACGAACTGCTGAATCTCCCGCTCCCTATCGCATACGAGCCGTACCGCAACAGACTGTACTCGCCCTGCCGAAAGCCCCTGTCGGACCTTCTCCCATAAAAGAGGGGACAGCTCGTATCCGACCAATCTGTCCAGAATTCGTCTGGCCTGTTGGGATTCAAACCGATTTTTATTTAAAGTCGTGGGTGATTTTAAGGCGTCAAGGATTGCCCGACGGGTCAATTCATTAAAAAGTACCCTGTGAAAACGTTTTCCATTGGTGGATTTACCCTTTTTCAATTCTTCAGCAATGTGCCAGGCGATGGCCTCGCCTTCCCTATCCGGGTCTGGCGCCAAATAAACATCCTCTACCTTGGAGGCAGCCGATTTAAGCTGCTTCAGCACTTTGCCCTTGCCCCGAATTACAACATATTCTGGTTGAAAATCCTTGGATTTATCAACGCCAAGCCTCTTTGGAGGAAGGTCCTTAACATGCCCCACAGAGGCCATTACTTCATAGTCTCCGCCAAGATACCTTTTTAGCGTCCTCACCTTGGTGGGTGATTCAACTATTACGAGTCCTTTTTTCATTTCACCTACTCATCAATATTCTTTAGACTGTACATACCATTTCCAAGGGCTGTAGTAACATTTTTCAGTTCAAGTTCAAGTAAAATGGATGCTACCTTGGAAACGGAGATGGAGCAGCCAGATGCAATCTCATCAATATGTTGAGGACCGGCCTTAAGTTTGTCAACAATTATAGCTGCCTCCTGAGACAAAGCATTTCTAGTGAATAAATTCTCATCTCCTCCTTTACCTAGTTCCGCTACTGATGCCAAATTAAGGGCATCTAAAACGTCATTTACAGACTCAACCAAAGCAGCCCCTTCCTTTATGAGCTTGTGACAACCCTTGCTGCCGTAGGAATAGATATTTCCAGGAATTGCCATGACCTCCTTTCCCTGCTCAAGGGCCAAATAGGCGGTTATGAGCGAACCGCTCTTTACTCCCGCCTCTACCACTATCACCCCGAGGCTTAGCCCACTAATAATACGGTTGCGCGCAGGAAAATTTCCGGGCTCTGCTATGACACCTGGAAAAAACTCCGTTATTACTGCACCACTATCCACTATCCGATGAGATAGCCTGACATTTTTTTGTGGATATCCAACGTCCAACCCACACCCCTTAACCGCAACCGTAAGCCCGCCATAATCCAGGGCTGCCTTGTGAGCGCAGGAATCAATGCCAAGGGCCAGCCCAGAAACAATGGTAAACCCCTCTTTTACTAAGGCACCTGCCAGATAAGCGCACACTTTGAGACCATACGTTGATGCCTTTCTTGACCCCACTATGGCGATACATTTCTCGCAAAGCGACTTGCGGTGGCCCATTCCAAAAATCAGCGCTGGAGGATTATCGATCTGCTTTAATGACCGTGGGAAATCGGGATCGTCGAAAAACATTAGCCAGGCCCCCATCTGTCTCAAAGTATTCTTAAGCTGGGTAAGCTTTTTGAGATTGGGACCCATTAAAATGGAACTCGCTACCCGTGGAGGCACATAGGATGAAAGGTTATCTTTGGTAGCATTACGCCATACATCAAGAGCGGAACCAAATCCTTTCCTCAATCGGAAAAATCTTTTATTCCCCAGACCAGGAATCTGGAGAAGGGCAATGGAGGCATCTCTTTCATCAATGGTGCCTGGAACGAAAACTTTTTCTTTATTCAACATACCAAGATGAGTAAGATCAAACTTTAAATCAATGAATTAAATAAAATTTGGCTAAAAGGCCTTATCTAACCTTATCGGCCAAAACGGGCAAGAAGCATGACATTTTCAAATAGCCTGAACCAGTTTCTCTCATTTCTCGAATCTGAGAAAAATCTGTCTGGCAATACCATAACTGCCTATCAAAAAGACCTGTTAGAATTCTCAGACTTCCTTACAGCTCTCAAAAGGGATTTTACCGAAGTCGAACCCCGGGATGTAAGGAAGTGGCTCATGACCCTCAGCCGCAGGGGCCTAAAACGGACATCCATTGCAAGAAAGCTATCAAGCCTCAGAACCTTTTACAAATTTCTTGTTAGATCCGGGACGGTCTCAGCCAACCCAGCCGAACCCGTGACTTTTCCCCTGCGCTCCAGACCATTGCCCAAAGGCCTCACTATAAAGGAAATGGAAATTTTACTTGATTCCCAACCCAGAGAAGACTTCATTGGGATACGGGATCAGGCAATGCTAGAGTTGCTTTATAGCACTGGCATTAGGGTGAGCGAACTTACGGGGCTTGACTTGGATGATGTGTCCCTTGAGCCCGAAATTATAAAGGTGAGGGGCAAAGGCGGCAAGGAACGGATCGTTCCATTTGGCCAACACGCCAAAACTGCCCTGGAGCGGTATCTCAAGGTACGTTATGACCTGCTGAGCAAACTTAAAAGGCAAGATGAGCAAGCCCTGTTTCTGAATTCCAGGGGTGGCAGACTCACGCCTAGGAGTGTTCAGCGCATTGTCAATCAATACGGGTGGCGGCTGACCCTCTCTGGGAACCTTACACCACACATGTTTCGTCACTCTATGGCCACGCATCTACTGGAGATGGGGGCGGATTTACGCTCCATTCAAAAACTGCTTGGACATTCCAGTGTATCCACGACCCAAATTTACACAAACCTTGACGTATCAAGACTTAAAACCGTATTCTCCCAGTGTCACCCCCGGGCAAGAAAAAAGTGATATTTTAAGAGATTAAGAGCCACAACTGTTGCCACAGACAACCGAGGCCATATAAGAGGAATTTGCCATGGAAGTAAGGAAACCAACCAATTTTCGCCCACCTAACACTCATGAAATCAAGAAACAATTTAGGTCCGCCTTTCCAATCGTCATTATTTTGTTGGTGGGAATAATCATATGGAACTGCTGGTACACCATTGAGCCAGAAGAGGTGGGCCTAGTGCTAAGATTTGGCAAATTTCAGAAAGAGACCCAGCCTGGACTCCATTTCAAGCTGCCATATCCAATTGAACAGGTAATAAAAATTCCTGTTCAGAGACAATTAAAGGAAGAATTTGGGTTCAGGACGGAAGTACCCGGTGTCAGGACCAAATACTCCAAAAAAAATTTTGAACACGAATCCCTCATGCTTACCGGAGACCTAAATGTGGCCGTAGTGGAATGGATTACCCAGTATCGCATTCGAAATCCCTACTTTTATTTGTTCAGAGTAAAAAATCCAAGACAGACCTTCAGGGACATGAACGAGGCCATAATGAGGGAGGTGGTCGGGGATAAAACCGTCACAGAGGTACTGACAGTTGGCCGTCAGGAAATTGCAGACAAGGCCAAGAAAAAGCTCCAAGAACTTTGCGATCAGTACCAGACAGGCATAGTAGTCGAACAGATAGTTCTTCAAGACGCAAACCCGCCAGATCCAGTAAAACCCTCCTTCAATGAGGTCAACCAGGCACAGCAGGAAAAGGAGCGCATGATCAATGAAGCCTGGGCTGAATACAACAAGGTAATTCCAAAGGCAAAGGGGCAGGCCCTTCAGACAATAGAGGAGGCAAAGGGGTACGCTGCAGACAGGATAAACAGGGCCAAGGGTGACGCCCTTTTCTTTGAACAGATCCTTAAGGCCTATCAGGCAGCCCCGTTGGTTACGCGCACCAGGCTTTTCATAGAAACCATGGAAGACCTTTACCCTCATCTGAACCAAAAAATCATTGTGGATGAGGATGTAAAGGGCCTCATTCCATTTCTGAACCTCAATAAAAAAGGGGAATAACCATGAAAGTATTATCGACCATTGCCATATTGGCCCTGATTGCATTGGCAGTAGTGATAAGTGGTGCCTTTTATACGGTAAATGAAGCCCAACAGGTGGTCATAACGCAGTTTGGCAAACCGATAGGCAAGCCAATCACAGAACCGGGGCTTCACTTCAAGCTCCCCTTCATCCAGGAGGCCAACTACTTTGAGAAACGCTTTATCGCATGGGATGGTGACCCAAACCAGATTCCCACAAAAGACAAACGGTTCATCTGGGTGGATACCTATGCCCGTTGGCGGATTGCAGATCCCTTACTCTTTTTTCAACGTCTGAGAAACCAGCGGATTGCCCAGAGCCGGCTGGACGACATCCTGGATGGTGGCACAAGAAATGTCGTGGCCAGTCATAAACTCATAGAACTCGTACGAAGCGGCATTGAAAAACATACCAGTAAGGAGCTCGCCCCAATCAAGTTTGGCAGAGAGGCCCTGGCCAAAGAAGTCCTCAAGCAGGCTTCCAGCAAGGCGAAGGATCTCGGAATTGAGATCCTAGACTTCCGTTTCAAAAGGATAAACTATGTGGAGGACGTGAGACAAAAAGTCTATGCAAGGATGATAGCCGAGCGGAAACGAATAGCCGAGCAGTATAGGGCAGAGGGTGCCGGAGAAGCTGCCCGCATTGCAGGAGAAAAACAAAGACAGTTAAGGATTATCACCTCCAACGCATACAAAACCGCCAAGGAAATAAAAGGTCAGGCCGATGCAAAGGCCGCAAGAATATATGCCGAGGCCTACGACAAGGACCCTGAATTTTTTCAGTTCCTAAGAAGCCTCGAAGCGTATAAAAGCGGGCTGAGCAAAGGCACTACTCTTGTAATTTCGCCCAAAAACGATTTCCTAAAATTTCTTAAGGGCTACACAGGCAAAGACCATGGGCCTACACAATAAAAAACGAAGCGCAGAGCTTTTCATGATCGCCTGGCAGTTTTATTTCATCGTCTGACAACTTGGCTGCAGCCACCATAAGACGCGCCCATGCCGCCCCTTCATAAAAGGTGAATATAAGGCGGGGCGCCCCTAACTGTTCCCACTTCTTTGATTCTAGGGTACTAGAAAGGGCATCTACCAACTCTTTGAATTCGCTGTCCGAGTCAAAATCTTCGGCTGAACGGGAACATGTGCCTTCAAGGACGCGCAGCAAATCCTTGAATATCCCCCTGGCCTTATAGATAAGATCTTCATTACGGAGCAAGGTCTCATCCAAAGGCATATATATAGTAAAAAGGTCCTTTGGAATCTTTCCCTTAGTTACAGATTCGTAGGCCGTATCCAGCATATCTTTTATGATGATACTCTCACCCACTGGCCATGCCTGGGGCAATTTCTCAGCTGAAAAAGCCAAACGCACCCAAGCCCTCAAGCGCTCCCTGGCCTTGCTGAGGGGCTGAATAAAAAAGACAGGCCTTTCATTTTGGGGCAGAAGGGAGGCATCTTCAACCAGTTGGGATATCCTCCTGGCCCTTTCTTCCACCTTTTCTATTTCTGCCTCTAGTTCATCTTCTCGCTTGTCCGCTTCGAGAGACAGGGCGAGAAAGGCTCTGGCAGCCATAAGGACATCTTCCTGGTCGTGCCCCTTTAAGGCATCCATAATAGATTGAACCTCGCTGTCTTGGCTGGCAGTGATGGCCGAATAAAGTGTTTCGAAACTTAATCGCTCGCCTAGACCTAGCTGTTCACCCCACTGGGTAAGAGCAGAAATGCCAGCCTGGAGTTCATCGGCCTTATCTCCTAGGGGACTTGGCAGCCATGCCTTCACCTCAGATGAAATTAGCTTGGATGTAATACTTTCGATTTTTTCTTTATCTTTCTCAGATGGGGCCATCACTATCAGCTCTTTAAAAAATGGACTTAAAAGGTCCCCTGTTTTCCTTTTTAAATAGCAACGAGGATACAAAAGTGCTTTGAGGCTATCCATTTGATTCTCCTTGAGTGATTAATTAAAAGATGGCAACTCTAAAGTTGACTATTCCACTTTAATTTTTTAATTCTATTAATAAAACTTAAATCAGTTACGATATTTATTGTACCATGACTGTAGATGCAAAAAAATAATGACAACCAATAAAATTCAAACATCCAAGTCAAAATCTTCTTCCTTATCCTTTTTGAATTACATACCAAAGTTTTTAAAGCTACTTCTGAACCTTATGAGGGATTCCAGGGTGTCGGCGACGGACAAGGCAATCCTGGGTGCTACCATTGCGTATTTAATAAATCCAGTCGACATAGTTCCTGACTGGATTCCCTTTTTGGGAATGGTGGATGATATTTATCTCGTTGCCCTTGCTCTTCTACGTTTGCTTTTAAGAACTGATGAAAAGGTACTTGCTCAATACTGGGATGGGCCTGAAGAATTGGTTCCTTTGTTGAAACAAATAGCCGACTGGGCAGTTGCCTTCTTGCCACCAAGGGTAAGACGGGCTCTTTTGGCCAAGGTGGAAAACGCATAAAAAAGGTGAGGTAACATGACTAGCCCCAAAAACCTGGAAATAGATCTACCCTGTGGTGTATTTTACGACCTGACCAATCTCATTCTGGACTTAAATGGTACTCTTACTGTAGATGGAAACTTCATAGACGGGGTTGAAGAAAGACTACAGGAGCTATCTAAGTTATTAAACGTATATCTTCTTACTGCTGACACCTTGCAAACAGCAGATGGCATACTCGATCGCCTGCAGAAAAGGGCTGCCATCACTGTCCACAAACTTGAGTCAGGCAGGGGAGATATTCAAAAGCTGATTTTCTTGGAGAAGCTTGGAAGAGAGCATACCGCTGCCATCGGCAATGGCTACAATGATGCCCTGATGCTTAAGGAGGCTGCCCTAGGTATTTGCGTCATTGGTCCGGAAGGGGCCTCTACTGAAGCCATGTTGGCTAGCAGGGCGGTATTCCTAAACATTTGTGATGCCCTGGATATCTTTCTGAAAACCAACCGAATGATTGCAACACTACGCAAATAGGCCTTTGTAGGCCTTACTAAAAGGATGAAAAACTCAAATTCCAAATTGACTTCTCTGGCCAAGGCTGCCGGCTGAGCTGCCAAAATTGGTCCGGGAGACCTATTTGAAATTTTAAAGGATCTGCCCCTTTCCCAACACCCGAACCTACTATTGGGCATGGAATCGGCTGCGGATGCAGGCATCTACAGGCTAACTGATGATATTGCCCTGGTACAGAGTCTGGACTTTTTTACCCCAATCGTTGACGATCCTTATATTTTCGGACAAATAGCCGCAGCCAACTCGCTAAGCGATATTTACGCAGTTGGGGGTAGACCAGTTACGGCAATGAACATTGTCTGCTTCCCAATCAAAGAGCAGCCCAAGGAAATCCTTAAGGAAATCCTAAAGGGGGGAACGGACAAGGTGCATGAAGCAGGTGCCCTGCTTTTGGGTGGGCACAGCGTGGAAGACAAGGAGCCCAAATATGGACTATCTGTAACAGGGCTGGTGCATCCTGAAAAGTTCCTTTCAAATTCAGGAGCCAAGCCTGGAGATGCACTTGTATTAACAAAGCCCATTGGCACGGGCATTCTCACTACAGCCTTGAAGGCCGGCCTTTTGGAGGAAAATATCCAAGACGTTCTGGTCAATGTCATGACAACTTTAAATAAAGATGCATCGGAATTGATGATTGAACTTGGTGCATCTGCAGCCACAGATATCACCGGTTTTGGCCTGGCTGGTCATGCCCTTGAGATGGCGCAGGCAAGTAAGCGTACTTTGATCATTGCGGCAGAAAATGTGCCCGTCATTGATAAAACTATGGAGTTTCTGCAGATGGGATTTATTCCCGAAGGGGACTATTCAAATAAAAGCTTTTGCTCCAAGGCCTTCAAAATAGATTCAGACGTGCACGATGACCTCGTTACCATCCTTTTTGATGCCCAAACATCCGGAGGACTTTTAATATCCATCAACGAACAAGGTGCCGACAAGCTGGTGACAAGCCTTAATGCCA
>JAADCZ010000042.1 GCA_013154175.1 Thermodesulfobacteriota bacterium | reverse complement strand
GACTATGTGGTGACCAACCTGTCGGTGTTGAAGCAGGAAGACATCGAACGCCTCCTGGACATTCGTAAAAGGGTGGCCCAATTTCTTGGAAACAGACGAGACGTCCTTTCCATGCTCGCCCTTTGCGCCTTTCTTTCAAGTTCCAGGCAGCAGGTCGAGGATACAATCACCATTTTAAGGCTCTTTTTGCGGGATATGTTCATATTGAGACAGGGGGTTTCTGGCCAAGACATGAACATTTTGATAAACCGCGATATGGCAAGCCTCCTTGGCCAGTTGGCTCAACGAAACAATTATGATACTTTGGAAGGCTATGAAAGGGTCTTGGCCAAGGCCGAGGCAATGCTCGACAGAAATGTGAAGCCAGAGATGGTTACCGATATGTTACTGTTATTCTGGCTACAATTGGCATGATCTAGAGATGCCAGGCAAACATATGATGGAAGAAGAAAACAACACCCTCGAGATAAAACAGCCAGAAACAACGGCAGATCAGGATAGCGACCAAGGGGCCAAGGAAGAAAAGCTGGTCGATTGCGTATTGTGTCGTGTTCGCATAAGGCCAGAAACCACGGCCATGACCTTTCACTCCGGAGGCCTTGACCTCAAGGAGGGAGAGTGGGTTGTGGTTCCTACAACCGGCAGCCTCGAGGTTGGCCAGATAATCGCCAAGCCTGTCAAGGTGAAGTTGCCAGAGAGGTGTCTGCCCCCTGCGGTGGAACGTTTGGCCACCACCAGCGAGATAGAGGACTATTACAAGAATCTTGAATTCGAGAGAAAGGCCTGGGGTATCTGTCAGGGGCACATAGACCGCCTTGGCCTCAAGATGAAGCTCATCAAGGTTGAAAGCTTTTTTGATGGAAGCAAGATAATCTTCTACTACTCTGCTGATGGCCGAGTGGATTTCAGGGAGCTGGTGAAGGCCCTGGTGCGGGACCTCAGAATGAGGGTGGAAATGAGGCAGATAGGCATCCGTCACGAGGCAAAGCTCGTTGGCGGCATTGGCTGCTGCGGCAGGGAACTTTGCTGTGCAAGCTTTTTGAACTCCTTTGATTCCATATCCATCAAGATGGCAAAGACCCAGAATCTTCCCCTAAACCCCAGCAAGATCTCGGGGCTATGCGGCAGGCTTCTTTGTTGCCTCACCTATGAGTACCAGACCTACAAGGAGATGGCCCAGAATCTGCCCACCCTTGGCAAGGCGTGTCAAACGCCCACGGGCCAGGGCAAGGTAATCAGGCAGAACATCTTCAAGCAGGCAGTAACTGTCGCCATGCCAGACGGAAGCATCATCGAGTACACAATGGATGAGCTGGAGGGGAAGAAGAAGCCAGAGGAGCACCCTACGGATTCTGATTCGTCCACTCCCACACCCCCTTCAGAGGAGGCCCAGGAAGGGTCCAAGGGGCAGGAGAAGGGAGGCGGCCAGCAAAAGGAGCAGAAGAATCGAAAGTCCTCCAGGAGACGCAGACACCGCTCCAAGCAGTCAAAGTCCGCAAAGAAAAAGGGCAAGAAAAAGAACGCTTCCAAGGCCAAGCAGGGTAACAAAAATTCCAAAAAGAAAGGCAAGGGCCAGTCAAATGAGTAGCCGTTTCTACATCACCACACCAATTTACTACGTGAATGCTGAACCACATCTTGGACACGCATATTCAACTGTGGTTGCCGACGTGCAGAGCAGATTTCACAGACTCATTGGGGATGAGACGTTCTTTCTCACAGGCACAGACGAACACGGAGACAAGATTGTTCAGGCCGCCGAGAAGATGGGGGTCTCTCCCAAGGAATACACAGACCTCATCAGTGACAAGTTCAGAAAGACTTGGCCACTTTTGAACATACATCCAGACCGGTTCATCAGGACCACAGACCCTCAACACATTGCCACGGTGCAAAGGGTGCTTCAAAAGGTCTATGACCAGGGGGACATAGAGTTCAGGGAATATGAGGGGCTCTACTGCTTTGGTTGCGAACGCTTCCTCATTGAACGAGAGCTCGAAGACGGAAAGTGCCCGGATCACAAGGTCGAGCCTACTCCCCTCAAGGAAAAGAACTACTTTTTCCTAATGAGCAAATACCAGGACTGGCTCATCGACCACATAAAGTCACACCCTGACTTTATCGGGCCTGAAAGATACAGAAACGAGGTTTTGTCCTTTCTAAGAGACCCCCTGGACGATCTTTGCATTTCAAGGCCTGTTTCAAGGCTCACCTGGGGCGTTCCCCTGCCCTTTGATGAAAACTTTGTAACCTACGTCTGGTTCGACGCCCTCATAAACTACCTCACGGGCCTCGACTACCCGGATGGGGAGAACTTTTCAAAATTCTGGCCAGTTGCCAACCATGTCATTGCCAAGGACATTTTGAAACCCCACGGCATCTACTGGCCCATTATGCTTCATGCAATCGGTCTCGAGCCCTACAAGGCCCTCCACGTCCACGGCTACTGGAAGATAAAGGAAGAAAAGATGTCCAAGAGCCTTGGCAACATAATAAGGCCTGGCTGGCTAGTGGAAGAGTTTGGCGTGGATGCAACCAGGTACTGCCTCATGAGGGAGATGAATTTTGGTCTGGATGCATCCTTCAGCCATGAAGGCTTTGTGACCAGGATAAATGCAGACCTTGCAAATGACCTTGGAAACCTCTTCAGCCGCTCTGTGACCATGCTCCACAAGTTCAGAAAGGGTATCGTGCCTCCTGAGAGGGGGCTGGAAGGTCCCCAGGCGCAACTAAGAGACATGGCCAGGGAAATAATCCCCCAGTGGAAGAAACTGATGGAGGAATTCAAGGTTCATTCGGCCCTGGAGATGTTGTGGCGCCTGTTCAACACTGCCAACAAGGCCATAGACTCGGCAGCCCCCTGGCAGCTTGCCAAGGATGAGACAAAGTCCGAGGCCCTTGATGACATTCTTTATTGCCTGATGGAAACCCTCAGGCTCGGCGGTGTGATGTTGAGCCCTGTCATGCCGGACACCGCAAAGAAGATGATCTCCAGCATGGGACTCGACCCGGAATCAGAGATTTGCGATGAAGCCCTCTTATGGGGCAGGCTCAAGGAAGGGGCCTGTGTTGAAAAGATTCCCCCACTGTTCCCAAGGATTGGCCCGTCAAAGAAGGAGGCAAAAGAGGCCAAGGGCGCAAAGAAGAAATCCCAAGGAGACAAGACAAAGAAGATGGACAAGAAGGAAGAAGACAAAAACACCGAGAATCTCATAACAATCGACGACTTTGCAAAGATCGAGCTCAAGGTTGCCGAGATCGTTTCGGCAGAAAAGCATCCAAATGCCGATCGTCTCCTCAAGCTTACGGTCAAGGCCCCTGAAGAACGCACAATAGTTGCGGGCATCGCAGAGCATTTTTCACCTGAGGAGCTGGTTGGCAAAAAGGTGGTAATTGTGGCAAATCTAAAGCCTGTAAAACTGAGGGGTGTAACCTCCCAGGGCATGTTGCTCGTGGCAAAGGATTCTTCGGGTCTCCACCTGCTGAGCGTTGATCCAGAAACCGAACCTGGGGCAAAGGTAAGCTAAAATTGGAAACCAAGACTGTAATCATAGGCACTGCAGGCCACATCGACCACGGTAAGACGACCCTGGTCAAGGCGCTTACCGGTACGGACACCGACCGTCTGAAGGAGGAGAAGGAGCGGGGCATCACCATTGAGCTGGGTTTTGCCAAGCTGGATCTGCCATCCGGGGTCTCGGTGGGTGTGGTGGATGTGCCAGGCCACGAGCGGTTCGTGAAAAACATGGTGGCAGGTGTTGCCGGAGTCGATCTCGTGGCCCTTGTGATTGCAGCCGACGAGGGTGTGATGCCCCAGACCAAGGAACATCTTGAGATATGCCAGCTCCTTGGCGTCAAACATGGCCTCGTGGTGCTTACCAAGGCAGATATGGTGGACGAGGAGTGGCTGGAGCTCGTGCGGGATGATGTCCGGGATTTTCTTAAGGGGACGTTCCTCGAAGACAGCCCAATCATCCCTGTCTCGGCCGTGACTGGCCAAGGCCTAGATGAACTCCTAAAGGAACTGGACAGGATAATTGCCAAGATACCTGGGCGGCAGGTAAAGGGCCCCTTCAGGCTTCCTGTGGACCGAAGCTTTGTGATGAAGGGCTTTGGCACCGTGGTCACTGGTACGGCCATATCCGGAACTGCCTCTGTTGGGGATGAGGTCACCATTTACCCTCCAGGCCACGAAAGCCGGATCAGAAACATCCAGATACACGGCAAGGAGAGCGAAACAACCGTGCCGGGGCTCAGAACCGCCCTGAACCTTCAAGGAATCTCAAAGGAGATGGTTCAAAGGGGCATGGTGGTTGCCCTGCCCTCCTCCCTTCAGCCAAGCTACCTCCTGGACCTCGAGTTCTATTATCTAAAGAGTGCTGCAAAGCCCCTCAAACATCGGGCGCCCGTAAGGCTCCACGTGGGCACCGCAGAGGTCATTGGCAGAATACTTCTAAAGGAAGACGAGATCGAACCTGGCACAATGAACTACTGCCAGATAAAGCTGGAAGAACCTGTGGCAGTCCTTCCCGGGGACAGGTACGTCATCCGCTCCTATTCGCCCATCCGCACCATTGGTGGAGGCCGCATACTCAACCCCCTTCCACGAAAGAGGAAGCGTCACAAGGAGTGGATGTGGAAGGAGCTGGAACGACTCGCCAAGGGTGAGCCAGAAGAAATCATTGAAATCCACCTTAAAAACGCAGGCTACAGGGGCCTTTCACGCTCAGAGCTCGCCATTCGTACAGGTTTTTATGGAAAGACCCTGAAGAAACTCCTGGATGGCCTTCTCAGCTCTGGAAAGATAATAAAATTCGATGCAGAGGATCGCTTCGTGGCCATGAAGGTCCTGGAGGACCTCATGGAACGGACCCTTTCCATTCTGGAAGAATACCACAAGAACAATCCCCTGGTGGAGGCGATGCCCAAGGAGGAGTTGAAGTCCAAGCTCTTTCCAGTGACTGCCTCAACACGCACAGGGGTTTCCCGTGGTCTTGATGCCACGTCCAAGGTCCCCATACAAAAGCTTTTCAACAAGGTCCTGGAAGGTCTAAGTCGCAAGGGCAAGATTGCCTCAGACAAGGACAGCGTCAGGCTTTCCACCCACAAGATCAAGCTCAAGGGTGAGGAAGAACGGATAAAGGCCAAACTGGAAAAGATATTCAAGGAGGCGGGTCTCTTACCCCCTTCCATGGATGAAGCAATCGAGAAGGCAGTGGGCCCAAATGGCGACAAGGAACAGGCCAAACAGTTCTTTCTCCTCCTTGTAAGAGAGGGCAAACTCGTCAAGGTAAAGGATGGAATCTTTTATCATCCAGATGCCCTCGAGGACATTCAGCAAAGGGTCGTTGATTATCTCAAGGAACACCAGGAAATGTCCGTACCTGAATTCAGAAAGCTCTGCGGAGGTCTTTCAAGAAAATTTATGATACCACTTCTGGAATATCTGGACTCAAAGAAGGTTACCATCAGGATCGGAGACAAAAGACGCTTGAGGTCAAAGTCATAGCAAGGCTGCCCCTATGTTGAGAACAGCCCTCGAACAGTGCATGATGCCTCCGAGGCCAGACGAACACGCCTCGGGCTTCTCACGCCTTGTGTTCACCTTTGAGCTCGTCCCGGCAAGGGCCTCAAAGGGCAAGGCCCTGGACGACATCATAAGGTTTGCCAGGGAGGCGGCAGACCACGGGCGGGTATGCGCCCTTTCCATCACGGAAAACGCCGGAGGCCACCCTGCCCTTACTCCCCGCTCCTTGGGCACAGAGATAAAGGCCCTTGGCATAGCGCCCATCATCCATTTTTCATGCAAGGACAAAAACCGCAATCTCATCGAGTCGGAACTATTTGAACTGGATCGCACAGGCCTGAACACACTGCTCGTCCTTACTGGGGACTTTCCAAGGTACGGCTACAAGGGTCGGGCAAAGCCTGTGTTCGATCTGGATTCAGTGCTCGTGCTATCCATGATCCAGGAGATGAGAAAGGGGCTCGTGATCCACAGCAAGGCCCTTGGTGGCGGGGTGCGCCTTGAGCCAATGGACTTTTATGCAGGCTGCGTCGTCTCCCCCTTCAAACGCACCCTTCCAGAACAGGTGCAACAATACATAAAGCTCAAGAGGAAGATACAGGCAGGGGCCAAGTACGTAATAACCCAGATGGGCTATGACATAAGAAAATACCAAGAGGTAAGGCTCCTGCTGGACAGGATAGCCCCTGGCGTCCCATTGCTTGGAACAGTACTCATTCCAAACCTGCGACTTGCCAAAATAATCCATAACAACGTGATACCTGGCTGCACCATGCCGACCCGCTACCTTCGGGAGCTCGAGGCATCTGGCGGTTCTCTGGATGTTCGCCTGGACAAGGCTGCCAAACTCGTTGCCCTGCTCTATGGCCTGGGTTATCAGGGCATACATCTCAGCGGCCCTGGCCTCGAGTATGAACACATTGCCCATGTAATCTCAAAGGCCGAAGACTATTCCCACAACTGGCCGTCGCTCGTTGAGGAGTTTCTGTTCCCAGAGGAGTGGAATTCCTTCATATTTCATGCAGATTCAAAGAGCGGGCTAAACAAGCCCTCTCTCATATCCCTCAAACCAAGGCCCTTTAGGTCATTCAGCCCCGGCTACCTCATTGGAAAGGTCATCCATGAACTCATCTTCGAGCCAGGAAAGGGGCTTTATGGATATGCAAAGAGGTTTGCACACTTTTGCGCACAAAGGGGCTGCGCATCATGGCTTGCCAAGTTTGAATATTTCATAAAGGAACTTCTCTATGATTGCCAAAGATGTGGCGACTGCTACCTGGGAGACATTGAATTCATTTGCCCACAGTCACAATGTGCCAAGAAGTTGGTAAATGGCCCGTGTGGAGGCAGCCAAAACGGATGGTGCGAGGTGTTACCCAAGGAGAAACGGTGCTTGTTCGTGAGGCAGTTTGAAAGGGCCTCTTGGGATCTGGACATCCTTTTCAGGGAGCAGACCATCCTTCCCCC
The DNA here is from genome assembly GCA_013154175.1 of Thermodesulfobacteriota bacterium. GTDB lineage: Bacteria > Desulfobacterota > Dissulfuribacteria > Dissulfuribacterales > QOAL01 > JAADCZ01. Next base: position 27,253 of record JAADCZ010000042.1, on the reverse strand, counting down.
TCGGGACTGGGCCCTCGACAGGCGTTCTTCGTGGCTGAACTTCTACCTGGGCAAGGATCATCACCATATTGACGGAACTGAGAAAAATGAAGATTAGACCCTGCATAGACATACACGGCGGAAAGGTAAAACAGATAGTTGGCTCCACCCTTTCAGATTCAAAAAGGGATGCCCTCAAGGAAAATTTTGTCTCCACCAAACCGCCAGGCTATTACGCAAGGCTCTTTCGTGAGCATGACCTGACCGGGGGCCACATTATCATGCTTGGGCCCGGAAACGAGGAGGCAGCACTCGAGGCCCTGCAGGCCTGGCCAGGTGGCATGCAGGTAGGGGGAGGCATTACAGATGCCAATGCAAAGTTTTGGCTCGATAGCGGTGCAAGCCATGTCATAGTCACCTCTTTTGTCTTCTATCAGGGCCGATTGGACATGGAGCGGCTCCGCTCCTTGGTGGAAGTAACGGGCAAGGAAAGGCTCGTCCTGGATCTTAGCTGCAGAAAGAAGGATGGAAGATACTTCGTTGTCACCAACCGGTGGCAGAAATTCACTCAAGAAGAAATCACAAGGGATACCCTGGAGCGACTGGCCTCCTATTGTGACGAATTCCTGGTTCATGGCGTAGATGTGGAAGGAAAGTGTTTGGGAGTGGATCTCACTCTAGTGGAGATGCTTGCAGACTTCTCCCCCATTCCAACCACCTATGCAGGGGGGGCAAAGTCCATTGAGGATGCCTATGCAGTCAAGGAAAGGGGGCGCGACAGGATCGACCTGACCATTGGAAGCGCACTGGATATCTTTGGTGGAAGCGGGGTCACGTTCCAGGAGGTTGTTCGTTTCAACAAAGAGGCTCGTCAGTAGGACTCAGTACCTCTTTCAGCTTCCCTTCTTCCAGGCGCAATTTCTTATTCACTAGGCTACCTAGCATTTGGGGCATGTGGGTGATTATAACCACTGCATCAAAGTCTCCCTTTTCCACAGTGGAAAGAAACCTCTTTATTGCCTGGCTTTCAAGACCTGCCATTGGCTCATCAAGAAGCAGAACCCTTGGCTCCATTGCCAAAATTGATGCAAGGGCCACCAGTTTCTTCTCGCCGCCAGAAAGTTCATAGGGCACCCTTTTCTCAAGATGGGCAATGCCAAGCCTATCCAGCCACTTCCTCGAAACGGCCAGGGCATCCTCCCGGGACATGCCAAGATTCAGTGGGCCGAAACTGACATCTTCTATGACAGAGGGGGAAAAGAGCTGATCGTCAGGGTCCTGAAAGAGGAGGCCAATCTTCTTCCTGGGCTCTTTGAAGTCCTCCTCTTCCCTGCACTCTTTTCCAAACAGGAGGACCCGCCCTGACTGGGGCGTCAGAAGGCCCAAAATGATGTGAAACAAAGTGGTCTTGCCTGCTCCGTTGCCTCCGGTAAGGGCGATTCTGTCGCCTTTTTCCACGACAAAATCAAGCCCTTTCAAAACCTGCCCGCAATTTGGATATCCAAAAGAGATATTATCAAGCCTAATCAGTGACAATTCATACTCCACTGCAAAAAAATCAAAGACGATGCCAGAACCAGAGTCCAAAGAATCAGAAAGAAATCCCTTGGCTTCAGTTCAAAGTGGGACAAGAGCCAAAAGGTGCCATTGAAGCCCCGGCACACCATTGCCCAATAGACCCTTTGCCCCCTGTCATAACTTCGAACGAACAGGGTTCCAAGGATGTTCGCATAGGTTTTGTAGGTTAACAGATTTGATCCAGGTTGAAAGCCTCTAAGAAGGGCTGCACGCTTTATTCTGGCATATTCCTCCTCTAGAACGTGTAGATAACGCCATGAAAAGAAGAAAAGCTGGACAAGTACGGGGGGTACCTTCAGGTGATCCAGGGCATGGGCAAGGGAAAAAATGGAGGAAGTAGAAAGAAGGGCAATATTGAACATGACAATGGCGTTACACTTGACTGTTATGAGGGTGCAGAGGAAAACTCCCCTGTCCGTTATGTTAAGTGGCCCCCACCTGAAAATGGAATCCCCCGGCGTGCTTATTGGTATGACAAGCCAGAGAAACACCAGAAAAACATTTACTATTGCCAGCCTCTTGGCAAGAAGCCTCTTGTCGATATCTGTGATGAGAAGCATCAGGATGGCACAAAGGAGGGCGATAATAAGGGCAAGAAGGCATTCCAGGAATACCAGCTCTAGGGAGAGCACCAATGCTGCAATAATCTTCACCCTTGGGTCGGCAAGGTGCAAGAGAGACTCCCCCTTTGCCATGCGTTCGCATGTCATCTTATATCCTAGCCACCCTTTCTAGATGATATGTAGGCCCAGATGCCCATTATTCCCACGATATATCCAAGCCCTGCAACCACATCCTTAACGGTTACACGGTTTTGGGCCATGGCAAGGCGCTGGAGCTCTGCCTTGATTGGCTCGAGTCTCTTTGCCAGAATACGATCTACGACCTTGCCAATGTCCTTGCACTGGACAGCCCCGGTATCATTTGAAGGGCCACCTTGTGCCACATCCTGGTGTGACAGTGGAGGATCTGCGCTAGCAGCGAAAAGGGGTTTTTTTTTGTCCAGAGCCCCGGTGCCCTCGGTGGACGGTTTCACCAGTACGGCAGTGGTAGCCTTGTGGCCCTCCCCTGCATAGAGCTCAATTTCATATTTGCCCGGGCCCTCTGGCACAAAGGAGAACTCGCCCTTGGAGCCGGTGGTGAGTTCAAATTCCTTGCCTGTTTCGAGATTTCTTACGAGCAACTTGGAAGCCACTGCTGGCCTTCCACTTGAAAAATATGCAGTTCCAGTAACCTTGTCCCCGTCAAACCAGGCAAACACATTGACCCTGTGACAACTGGCCCGAGTTGGCAAAAGCACCAAGACAAGGGCGAACAGCAAGGTCGTCACCGCAGTCATGTGTCTGGCCAAGGGCTGTCTCGATTCAAAGGTAAGACCTATTATTTCAGGTTTCACCTTCATGAGGAATCTGATTATAAAGCCTGTGACAAGGGCCTCAATTACTGCAATTGGAACGTGGGCAGTAAAGATTATCTTTGAAACCAGGGAAAAACTGTCTCCAGACAACCCGAGACTCATCGCCACCAGGAGCCCCGAACCCAAGATGCTCAGCCCCCCTGCAATTCCTGCAAGGACCGCGGAGAAGACCGGCCTGTCAAGGCTCATGAATCTGCGCGCCAAGAGTCCGAAGAAAATTCCTGGGATGGCTATATTTGCTGTATTGACCCCAAGGGTAGTTAGCCCGCCGAACTGAAAGAGCACCGCTTGCAGAAGGAGTCCAATGAATATGGCAGGAAAGGCAGCCCAGCCGAGCAATACGCCCAAAAGACCATTCAGCACCAGATGTGCGTTGGATGGTCCAATGGGAACGTGGATGAGACTTGCCACAAAAAAGGCTGCCGTGAGGAGAGCTACCTTGGGTATATCGGCGGGCTTCACCCTCTTTATACCAATCGCTAAACCAGTTACTGTCACCAGTGCGCCTGCAGTCAAGACTGGCACACTTAAAATTCCTTCAGAAATGTGCATGATACTAGATCCCTTTCATACCTATTCCTCTCCCAGGAAAGAACAGCAAATTACCGTCTTGCACGTTTCTACATCCCTAGGACTCGATGCTCAAGGGCTCATAAACCGCCCCGAACCATCACCCCACGAAAATTATTTAGGGGGCGGAAATCAATAAAAGAAAATGATACGACATTAAGATTTTGTAGTCAATATTTTTATTTCGTGCTACCAGAAAATCCCTTGAAACCTACCTAGATGGCAGGAGGGTCTTTGGAAGAAAAAGCAAGAACCTGAGCAGGCTTCCGCCTATGGCTAAGGCAGAGCCAAGCCTCAGTGGGGAGGTGTCATACTTCAAGTATAGTCTTGCAGCGCTCTTGTGGAACCAGTAAAGGCTGCGAAGGCGAACATTTTTGCTACACGAGCCCGCCTCGTGAATCACAGGGCCAATGCCTGGATGATACACCACCTTCCAGCCCCTTTGCCGAAAGCGGGTGCACCAGTCGCAATCCTCCCAGTACATAAAAAAGCCTTCATCGAGGCCGCCAACCTCATCAATGGCCTGGCGCCTGACTATCATGCAGGCACCAGAGACCCAGTCAACCTCCTGGGGCCCATCACCCGCGGCCAAGGTCTTGATATTCCTTCTGGCAAGACTGTTGTGGGGAAAAAGGCGTGTGAGAATGGAGGTTCTGCCAAAAAAGGCAGTGGCGAGGGTTGGAAACCCACGGGCTGAACCCTGTACCCTTCCGTCAGGGTCTATGATCTTTGGCCCAAGAACAGCGACATCCCTGTGATCCAGGAGCCACTTTGCACCCCTGGCTATGAAAGGTCTCTCAAGGATGGTATCAGGGTTCAGAAAGCAAATGAATGGGGCCCTCGAGCCTTCAATTATTTGGTTGCACCCCCGGGCAAAGCCCAGGTTTTGCCGATTCTTATGGAATCTTACACTTGGAAATCTGGCAGAAAGTTCAGCGGGGATGTCATTTGGCCCATTTTCCACCACGAAAACCCTTCCAGGAAGGGGTGTCTCCACGCTGAAAAGGCTTTCCAGACATCGACCGAGGCCCTGAAAATTGCCATAGTTTACTATGCCTACATCACAGCTTACTGGATTCCCCATTTCTTAAGCTTCTGCCTCAAGGTCTTTCTGTCGATTCCAAGGAGCCTTGCAGCCTCGCTCCTGTTTCCGCCTGTCTGCTCGAGCACCGACAGAATGTGCCTCCTTTCTATCTCGCTCAGGCTGAGCACACCATCTGAGGCGGGTTGGGTCTGGGGTTCCTGCAACCTCTCCGGTGCATCCTCCTTCTTTTCTATTCTCTCCCCGATTCTTATGCCAGCAAGGCCAAGGTCTTCGACGTCTATCACCCTTCCCCGTGAAAAGATGACAAGCCGCTCGACTATGTTCTCGAGCTCCCTCACATTCCCTGGCCAGTGGTATTCTTCGAATATTGCAAGCAAGGCCGGGGTTACGGTAAGATCCATGCGATTGTACTTCTTGCCAAAGACATCGAGGAAATATCGGACGAGTTCTGCAATGTCCCCCTGCCGCTCCCTGAGGGGCGGGGTGCGCAGGGCAAGGACATTCAGCCTGAAGAAAAGATCCTCCCGAAAGGCTCCCTTTTCCACCTCTCGCCTCAGATCCTTGTTGGTGGCTGCAATAATGCGGACGTCCACCCGTGTGACCCTGTGGCTTCCAACCCTTGAAATCTCCTTTTCCTCCACGGCCTTGAGGAGCTTTGCCTGGAGCTCGAGGTTGACATTGCCTATCTCGTCGAGGAACAGGGTGCCACCGCTTGCCATTTCGAATTTGCCGATCTTGTTTGACTCCGCACCTGTGAAGGCGCCCTTGACATGGCCGAAGAGCTCGCTTTCAAAGAGTGTGGGAACAAGGGTTGAACAGTCCACGGCCACGAAGGGAAAGTCCTTTCTGTCGCTGTGATCGTGGATGTATCGTGCAAGAAGGCCCTTACCCGTCCCGCTTTCACCAGTGATGAGAACCGTGCTGTCTGTCGAGGCAATGGTTGTGGCCTGACGGAAAAGTGCCTCCATCTGGGGGCTCTTTCCTATTATCTTCTTCTCGCCTTCTTTTTTCTTCAGCTCCTCCCTTAGATAGAGGTTCTCAAGGGCCAAACGGTGTGCCTTGAGATTTCGCTGAACCACGAGTCTGAGCTCGTCTGGTTCAAAGGGCTTGGGTAAAAAGTCGTTGGCCCCAAGCCTCATGGCCTCTACGGCATTCTGGATGGTGCCATAACCGGTAATGACGACTATTGGAACGGACAGGTCCCTTTCCCTGGTGCTCCGAATGAGATCCAGCCCATTTATATCTGGCAGCTTCAGATCCACCAGCACCAGGTCAAACTCATATTTGTCGATCTTATCCAGGCCATCCTTGCCCGTTGCCGACTCGATGACATCGTAGCCGCTCTTTCTTAGCACCTGACTGCAGCCATCACGAATGGCCGAATCGTCATCTATGATGAGAATACTTTCCTTCATATCTCCTGAAATTAGGTTCTAGAGCCGTATGTTCTGTCCAGGGGCAACCATATTCTGAATCTTGCCCCTCCAAAGGGGCTTTCCTCAACGTCTATCCTGCCCCCATGGCGCTGAACAATGCCGTGGGTGATGGAAAGGCCAAGCCCTGTGCCGCCCCTGTGCTGTTTGGTTGTAAAGAAGGGCTCGAATATCTTTAGCCTCAGCTCATCCGTTATCCCTGGGCCTGAGTCGTCCACAACGAGCTCCACATTTGGGCCAAGGCCTTGGCTCCTTGTTGCAACACGGATGCGTCCGTGCCCGTTTACGGCCTCAGCGGCATTTATCAATAGATTAATTATTACCTGTTCCAGCTGGCCCCTGTCACCCATGAGATGTGGAAGCTCCGGTTCCAGCTCGAAATCCGTCCTCACCCCGGCAAAGAGCTTATGGTCCTCGATGAGGGAAAACATCTCTGTGATGACATGGTTCAAGTCCACAGGGGCATAGCTTCTGGATGATGAACGCCCAAAGTTTAGAAGCCCCTTGGCTATTATCCTGCATTTGGTAGCAAGCTTTACTATCTTTTCAAGATTGACAGAGGCGTCGTGATCTGGGCTCAAGTCCTCCTTTACGAGGTTTGCATAAAGAAGGATCCCCCCCAGGGGGTTGTTGATCTCGTGGGCTATCTCCCCTGCCAGCTTTCCCATGGCGGTAAGCCTTTCAGACTGGAGCATCTTGTCTTCCCATAGCTTCATACGGGAGATGTCCCTCACTATGCTCTGGTAGAACATGCCGTCGCCTGCGGCATAAAAGGGCATGGAGATTACCTCAACGTCGAACTCGCTTCCGTCGAGTCTGCGCCCAAGGGCCTGCCTTATGCCCAGCCGCAGGTGATAGGATGGCCAGGGGGAAATAAACTGGGCCATGAACATCTCCTGGATAGATTGGCGTCGGCCAATGTGGAAAAGATCCATAAAGGCCTCGTTGGCCACGAGACACTTGTCTGCCTCGTGAATAACCGATGGCTCTTTTATTTCACGCCAGTTCTCCAGCAGGATATTTGGAATACCTTTTTCCGCCAACGCCATGAGAAGAAATTTCCTAAACCTGTTTACCCTTGACTGTCGATAGGAGCTCTACAGGCAGACCTCCATTGGAGAAGGCCCCTAGTCTGTGAAGTCGTAATCCGAGGCTTCTTTTGAGCATGGGTGCCTCAGAGGGCAGGATCAGGGTCAGGTCCCAACCCCTGAACCTTTCCCTAAAAAGTTGCCCGAATTCAGCATAAAATGCAAGGAGGCTGTTATTTTCCTTGAGACGTCTGCCATAGGGCGGATTTGTGACAATGATGCCTGGCCCCACATCTGAAGGGGGCCACAACTTTGTGACGTCCTTTACTGAAAAATTCACCAGATCCAGCAGACCACCTGCCTCTGCATTTGCGATGCAGGCCTGTATGGCCGCCTCATCCCTGTCAAAACCCAGTATTGGCTGGGGCGGTCTCCTGAAAAAGGCCTCTGAGCGCCTCAACACCTCGTTCCACAATGCCTTGTCGAAGGTTCGCCACCCCATGAAGGCAAACCTTCTTCCCCTTCCAGGGGGGATGCGGGCAGAAATCATTGCTGCCTCGAGCACTATGGTACCAGAGCCACAAAATGGGTCTACAAGGGGTTTGCTCCCGTCGTATTTCGAAGCAATAAGCATGGCTGCCCCAAGGTTTTCCCTAAGGGGTGCCTTTACGGAAAATTTCTTAAAACCCCTCTTATGGAGATGTTCCCCAGAGGTATCAATGCTTAGGACGCAAAAATCCTTGACGATTCGCACAAATATCAATGGGGCCTTCTTACCTGAGCTTTCCTTTACGAGCCGCACCTCCTTGCCAAGGCGCTCTGAAATTGCCTCGACAAGCCTCTGGGCTATTGCACCGCTGTGGTAGATCTTGGACTTGTGGCAACTCGCCCTTACCCGTACATAGTCCGATGACCCCATGTAGATCTCCCAGGGGTAGCGGGAAAACCTACCCTTTGCCTCCTCGAGGGAAGCCAGGGGGAAACTGGCTATTCTGGCCAATACCCTGCTGGCAGTCCTTAGCCACAGGTTCGTGGAATAGATTGTGAGAAGATCCCCTGAAAACTCGACACCTCCATGGGTGACCTTTCCTTCAATTCCGATATTGTTCAGTTCCTGAAACAAAATCTGCTCGATGCCAGGGGCACAAGCGGCAAAAAGTCTGTATTTGGTCTTATTTTTCATAACAGATGCACTGGAGTGCCCAAACCGGGCACGGGTATCACAATTCTACAATCAACAACTACTCTTTTTTTATCTAATTCTTCTATCTAATGGTCACAGTGAATTTGGTCAGGGCTACCAAAAGGGCTCCCAAGGGTAAACCCTTTTGGAAAGCCTGACCAGTTGCAAGACAAATAAAAAGCAGAATTCATGGAAGGAATTTATCACCAGAGCCTACTTTTGCTCGTCTGCGAGCCTTCTAGGGCTATGCTCTAATAATTTGTCCTTTTCATCGGTAGTTACAAAAGATATTTTAAGTGGATGATGTTCCTTTAATCCTGCTGCCTCTTTTATCTTTTGCTCCTGTTGCTCCATTTCGTCCTTGCTCAACTTACGGCTTACGGTCACACCCAGATGGAGCTTGTTCGCACCCTTTCTCTCACCCCTTGCCAGATCATCGAGGATGTAAACCTCTGCACCCTTGAGATGGGTGCGGATGGCATGGAGGATCGGGCCCAGATACTTCTCGAAGTTATCGAGAAACTCCTCCTTTTCCCTGAGCCTCCAATCTATAAACTCTGAAAGTTTCCTCTTGGTGACGAACCTGTAGATTACCTCGAAGACCAAGGTTGCGAGAATGACTATCACCGATGACTTTAGGGAATCGGGTGATGTCTTGAGGTTATGACCAAACAGGACGACCACTGCAACGAGGCAGGCCACGAACCCAAGGCCCGAAATGAAGCGGCTGGACTTGGTATGCTCTGCCAGTTTGAAATTGGCAAGATTGACAGCGCCAAAGACCATCAAGAAGCCCAAACTGCCTGCGACAGATATGTTCTCGAGGTTGAAGCTCAAGGCAGCAATAACCGTGAGTGCCGCAAGGATAATTAGCCCTTCGTAGGCTCCCTTCCATATACGTTTGGCAAATACCTGGGGCAACTCGCCAAACTTTGCAACCATGTAGCTGATCCTGGCAGTACCATACAGGGTGGCATTGATAGCAGATGCCGTTGATACCAAAGCGGCAATGGAGATAAGGATGAAACCGGCATCTCCTAGAAAGGGCTTTGCAGCCTCTGCAAGGACATAGTCCTGGGCCTTGACCACTTCCTGATAGTCAAGATTGCCCACTGCCACCAAGGCAACCAGCATGTAGATTAAGATCACAAAGATCACTGCGGTATAAAAGGCCTTGGGCAGGGTCTTGTCTGGGTCCTTTACGTCTGCTGCGGTATTGGCTATGAGCTCAAAGCCTTCATAGGCCAAAAAGATAATCAGCCCACCTGCAAACACGTGCAGGAAGTGGGGGTAGTGGCTTGGTGAAAGCCTCGACGGGTCAATTGTCATAAAACCCAAGACAGAGAAAAATAGCAGGATGAAAACCTTGAAGGCCACCATGTAGTCCTCGGCCTTGCCGACTATGTAGGCGCCCATTAGGTTCAGCACCGTGAACAGGATGATGACCGCTGCAGTCAGCAGCTTTTTCACCAGGATGTTCTCCACCCCCAGGATCAACACTGCTCCATAGCTTCCAAAGGCATAGGAATAGAGGGAAAGCATTATTATATAGCTTCCAAGGAGCAGTGTGTTCAGCCACGCAGGGATCACCCCGGTTCCAAAGGCCCTGACTATGAATTCTATCGTCCCCCCTTCACTGGGAAAACGGACCGAGAGTTTTGCATAGGAATAAGCGGTAACGAGAGCGATGAGTCCAGCGATGAGAAATGCAATTGGAGCCGCTCCCTTGGCAAGTAGCACGGTGAGACCTAGGACGGCGAAGATTCCGCCACCTATCATTCCACCGATGCCAATGGAAACCGCCTCTAAGTAACCGATTTTCTTTTCAACCATTTTCTCCTCCTAGTCAGCCATTTTCTCCTCCTAAACGGGATATACCTTTTAAGAATAAGGTCCTTGGGAACAAAGACAAGGTGGGGCGTCAAAGATTCTTGCAAGAAAGTGGCAATTTTTGCCCGCCAGGCAACTGTTGAAGACAAGGAAAGACGGGGCTATTCTCTCCCCATGGAAAATGAGATAGATGCCTACGAACTGCCACATCAGATGCCCATTTGGGTAACATGGCTCGCCTTTGCAGTGGGGCTCACCGGGGCCCTCTCCCTGAGACTCATCCTTGTGGCACGCCTCTATAGTCCGGAACTGGTCAGGCTCTACTGGTACATTGGAGTCATTGGAAACATGCTCTTCTTTCTCTTCAGGACCTTTATAACCTGGAGGAGAAGAAGGCTCATTATGGCCTTGAACATCCTGGAAAAACTAGAAAAACGCTCTAGCCTAACGGAAAGGGACTATGTTGCATTGCAGTATCTCGTCTCGAGTATCTATGTCTCCAAGGAGAGATGGAACTATTTTGTCATATTCTTCTTCTCCATACTGGCCATTGCCTGGGACCTGTGGGTGAGCGGCTAGAAAGCCCAATCACGTTTCTTCAGGCTAGTAGAGAAATCCAATCACCAGGGTCATGATGACCAGATATATGATTGTCATCCCCGTGCCTGCACGAACGTAATCCTTCGTGGAATAGCCCCCTGGACGCATGATGAGGGCGTTTACCTGGTGGGTTGGCAGGATAAAGGTATTGGAGGCTGCAACACCCACTGTGAGACCTGCCAGAACAGGGTCTATCCCTGCCTGGAGGGCCAGATTCATGGAAAGGGGCACCATCAGTACAGTTGCACCCACGTTTGATGCAACAAGGGAAAAGAATGATGTCAAGATTCCAACGATTAAAAGCAGGGTTATTGTAGAAAATTCACCAAAGAGTCCAACTATTTTGTAGGCTATGAAGTTGGCAGCACCCGTCTTTTCAAAGGCTGTTCCAAGGGGAATAAGCCCGCCCAAGAGAAAGATCGTCATCCAGTCGACGGAACGGTAGGCATCATCTATTGAGATGATATTCATGAGCACCATGCCAATGGCGCCTGTAAAAAGGGCTATTGAGAGCTTTACGTGAAAGACCATTGCCAGGGTCAGAGCCACTGCAAGACACACAAGGGCCGGCACCGCCTTTTCCGGGTGCCGTTCCTCTTCCCCCTTGAGTTCATCTGTGAAGACAAGATCCAGATTCTTCTTTATTTTCGCCAGCTTCTTCCAAGGCCCAAGGAGCAACATCGCATCTCCTGCCTGGAGTCTCAACTGGTTTATATTTTCATGAATTACCTTGTCTCCCCTGTAGAGGGCGAGCACATTGACCTTGTAGCGATCACGAAAGTCGAGTTCTTCCATTGTATGATTTACCAACGAGGAACCAGGCGGCACTATGCCCTGAACGATACCATAGTCGGAACTTATAAACTTCTTTGTAAATTCATCCTCCAGCTCCCTGAGCCTAAAGCCAAGGTTTTGGGCTACCTCCTCTATGTTCTCCTTTGAGGCAATAACCGCTACAAGATCCCCTGGCTCTATCAATGAATCACGCCCTGGGCTGAGGTCCACTTTCCCCTTGGAGGGCTTGACGATGCCAACCACAGTCACATTGAAGCGTCTGCCAAGGCCCAGCTCCCCTATCCTCTTGGGCGAAAAGTCCTCTGGCACCTCGAAGATTGCATGATCCAGGGCATCTTCATAAATCTTCCTCACCCTTTGGGAGCTTAGCCTGCCAGTCTCCTCGCTCTTTCCAGACCTTGGCAAAACGTATCTGCCAAAAAAGGCGAAATATGTAAGGGCTCCAGCAAGGAGTGCAAGGCCGACAGGTGTTACGCTAAATAGCCCAAGGGGTTCGAAGGAAGCCCCCTTGAGGGCAGCCTGGTTGTTTGCCCACCACGCACCCATGAGATCATTTAGCATGATCAGGGGGCTTGAGCCCACCAGGGTCAGGCACCCTCCGATTATTGCACAAAACCCCATGGGCATTAGGACCCTGGAAATCGGGACCTTTAGCTCCTTGCTTATCTTGGATACTGCAGGAAGGAAAAGGGCTGCTGCTCCGATATTTTGCATGAAGCTTGAAATAAATGAGACAGTCGCCGAGATGACCACCATTATTCTGGTTTCACTCTTGCCGGCAATCTTGATGATCCTCTTTGCCAGAAGATCCATGACTCCGGTGCGGTTTAGCCCTGCACCTATTATCATCACGGCGATTATGGACACCACGGCATTTGAACTGAGCCCTGCCGTGGCTTCATCCCCGCTCAAGACGCCTGTCAGGGTGAGCACAATCATGATGAGGATTCCCACCACGTCTACCCTGAGCCAATCGAATATGAATATGACAATGGCGCTAACAAGAATGATGAAGACCTTTATCATGTCGGGGGTAAGTACGCCCTGTTCCATGCTCGCTCCTTTTGAATAAGCCTGTTTCTTACCTAGTGTGAAGAATCGACTGCCCTTTTGACTTATCGGCCCATAGAATTGGCCAGACCAACGAATCTATTTCACTTGTTAAGTTAAGGGAAAAGGACATCAGGGGCAATGCGCCAAGGAAAGAAATTGCTTCAAAAGGCGCAACTTAAACAAAAAAGGGCCCCTTTCGGGGCCCTTCGAGTACTCAGGTATTGATGGTTCCTCTATGTGTGCTCCAGGAATCACATGGCTATTCTAGAATGCGTACTGGAGTGACAAGACGTAGGCGCTATCGAATGCCGCCTCGCTTGACTTGCTATCTCCCGTATAGGCGTAGGAGCCGATCAGGGTCAGATGCTCATTGTACATCCAGGCGATATGGGTCTCCCACATGGAATGTGTGGTGTGTTTCATGCCCTTTTCGCCCTTAAATACATCACCAACCTCTGCTTCCTGCTCATACTCCCAGCCTACTATGAACTTCTCGAACACGACCACGTCTATGTTTCCAAAGAATATCCATTCGCGGTCGTCTCCGAAGCCCAACACGCCCCTGACATATCCCTTGGTATTCAAGAGACCTGCGTTCAATATTACCGGGACGGGCAGACCAGGAACCATCTTTGTTGCAACAAAGTAGAAGTCGATGTCTTCCGTGTCCTTCAATGGGAAGTTGTCATCAGCATCGGTGGTCTTGTAGATACCGCCGAAGGATACGGCTGGCAGGAACTTCAAGCCAAAATCATTTTCCTTCAGCAGGTTCAACTTGAAGGAAAAGTTATCCTTGTCCACCGTGCTTTGGACACCATCGATATCAACAAACTCGTGGGAATAGCCAAGCTCGAGCCTGTTGAAAAAGGATATGTTACCACCAACTGCGAACCAGTTGACTCCGCTTTCGCACAGCCTGATATTCCAGATGCCTAGCTGGGGTTTCGACACAATACCAAGTCCGAAAAGGCCTTTATCGCCCTTCTTCATTGGATTTGCGATGTAGGCCATGGGATTCAAGGCCACTCCCCCGACACCTTCTGCATTGGTAAAAGGTGCCCCCGCCTGGGCCTGTTCAAATCCCATTAGCACTAGTGCAGCAAACAACGATACAGCAACCATAAAACAACGTTTCCTCATAGGTAAATACCTCCCTCCTTTCCCTTAGCTTCAGGGTCAGTCGTTCCATCCCCACGAATATCTCTTCATGGGGACATCCTTGTCTTTCGATGCCTCGAGCACGGAACCATCAAAAAGTCTGACATTTTTGTAGCCCAGCACATTGTTCAGCACAAAGTAGCCCAGTGCAGCCTGGAGCCCTGTGTTGCTGTAGACAATTATCTCTGCACTCTTGTCTGAAGGGATTCCGGCCCCCCTGACCATATCCCCGAGCTCCTTGGTGGTGCGGAGATAAGCTGGTGAAAAATTCTGCCCGCCGATGGTTATGTAGGCGGCAGGAATGAGCAGTGACCCAGGAAGATGTCCATAGCGAGGGATGAAGCTCTTCTTCTCATGCCCAAAATGCTCGTGGGGCTGCCTCGTATCGAGAAAACAGCTCGTCTTGGACTTGAGCCTCTGCTTCACCTCGTCCAGGGTTATCACCTTGTTGGCCACTACATTTGCCTTGAAATCACCCCTTAGAGGGATGGCAGGCTTTGCAGTAACGGGTTTCTCCTTCTGTTCCCAGGCATTGAAACCACCGTTGAGGATGGCACACTTGTCATGACCAAGATAGTGAAGGGTCCACAGGGCCCTGGCACTCTTGGCCGTATCTGTCGAGGTGAGACCCTGGTCATAGATGATGACAAGGGAATCGTTCGATACGCCATAGCTCTGGAGCATATCCTGCAGCTCATCCACTGGTGGCGCCATGAAGCCTACGAACTTGTCATTCATCTTTTGCCACGGACCAAAGGCCCGGACAGCTCCTGGAATGTGACTCTTCAGATACTTGGGAAACGTCCTCACATCCAGGATGACTATGCCCTTATCGTTCAGATGGTTTGAAAGCCATTCAACCGATACCAATCCATTTACCTGTGCAGCCTCACTGGCCATGACGGGGCCATGCAAGAGAAGCACAGCGGCAATTATCAAAAAGGCCACGTTAAAACGTAATCTTTGGTGCATATCTTTATCCCTCCTTCTCCTGCTACAGATTTCTCAGCGAGCCGATGCTCCAGGAAAAACGCTCAACCGGAAGCTTTCCCCGGACCTTGCAATATTCCAGCATGGAGCCGTCGTATACCTTTACATCTTGGTAGCCAAGGATGTCTTTCAGCACCAGATAGTTGAGGCCAGCCAGCTGTGCAGTGTTGCAATAAACTATTATGGGAGTGGACTTGGCCTTGGGGATGCCAACTCCCACCACCATTGTTGCCAGATCCTTTTCGTCCTTTATGGTGGCTGGTGCACGGTTGACACCAGAGTTGTTGAGGAAGTCCGCTGGCAGGTTTATTGCACCGGGGATGTGTCCGTAACAGGTCACATCCATTCTCTTTTCATGTCCGAAATACTGCACAGAGTTCCTGGCATCCACCAGGACGGCCCCACCCTTCTGGACCACCTTGGCCACCTCTGAAAAATCTGCTACTGCAGCAGGGTTCCTTTTGGCCTGGAAGTTTCCCTTCTTGACCTTTGGCACCTCGTTGGTGACCACCCGGCCTTCAAAGGTCCACTTGGTAAAGCCGCCATTGAGCATGGAGACCTTCTTATGCCCCATGGCCTTCAAGACCCAGTAGGCGGCCGCTGCCTTTGATGCATCACTGGTGGTGTTACCGTGGGCGTAGACAACCACGTGGGAATTTTTGTTGACCCCGGCGTTTTGAAACAGCCTGGTTATCTCCTTTGTAGGGGGAATCATGTAACATTCCTTTGCACACTTTGGTTCGAGCTTGCCATAAGGGATGCTTACGGCATTTGGGATGTGTGCGAAGCCGTAGTTGGCCTCGGTCCTGACATCTATCAGGACGACGTTCTTGTCCCCCTTATGCTTGTCCAGCCAGGATGTGGACACCAGTGGTGATACACCACCCCAGGCATAGAGGCTTACAGGTGTGTTTAGGCCAAAAGCAATGACCGTAAAAATAGCCAGCAAGAAAATATTTTTAATTATTGTTCTCTTTTCCATAGAAGCACTCCTTTCCTGAAATTTCCGCTACCTTTCGATTTTTGGCGG
Source organism: Thermodesulfobacteriota bacterium (assembly GCA_013154175.1). Classification (GTDB taxonomy): domain Bacteria; phylum Desulfobacterota; class Dissulfuribacteria; order Dissulfuribacterales; family QOAL01; genus JAADCZ01. The sequence continues at coordinate 11,564 of JAADCZ010000042.1, read as the reverse complement.
CACATCAACCACGATCTTGTAATTCGCCTTGGGATCTTCGGGCCTTATGTCATCCTTTGTCAGGAATAGCTCCTTGACCCCGTGACAGGAATTACAGGACTGATTCTGCTTGGTCTTTCTCTGAATGCTGTGAACAGCGGCGGAGTTCCAGGTGGGAAGCGCATCCCAGTTGGAAATGAGGTCTTTTGGACCTGGTTTACCCTTGAGAACGGCCTGGAAGTAGCGCAGGGACGCAAGGGAATCCTTACGCATAGGTGAGTGACGAACCAAGTTGTACTTGTACGGATTGTTTGGTCCGATATCGATGTTTTTGCCAATCTTGAAGGTGTAAAGTGGGTCAGATGGGAAGATAACCTTGATCTTGCCCTTCTCCTTTACATCAAGGGAAACGTGGCAGTTCTGGCAGTTGAAGTAGGTCGTTGCGTGGCAAACCTGACATGCCAGAACATTTTCCCCATGGGCATTGTGCATTGCAATCTTTGACCTTCCAGGAACAGCATCTGGATGGCAGTTTTCACACCTTGGGGTCTCAGTTGCGTAGTAGCGCTTTACACCCTTGGGCTTTGTTTCATGAAACTGTGAGCCCTTGTGGCAGTCGTAGCATTCCATCTGAGCCTTTTCATAGTGCACATCGGCTGTCTCTCCCAGGAATCCCACGTATTCACCAGCGAAACGGGAGCCGTGACAACCAAAGCATGTCTTTTCCATTGGGGGCTTCTTCTGGAATCTGTGCCTGTCTATAAGGCCGCCCTTTGAGACATGGGGCCATGCAACGTGACAGCTTCCGCAGCTTGCGTGACACTCTGCACAGTCAAGCTTCCATGCAGCAGGCAGCAGGGTGTCTTCCATTTTGTGGGGCTTGGTTATGGTCTTGACGATGTCCATGATGCCCGTGAGGTTGTAGTGCATGGAGTCTTTGTACGTGGAGGTTATGTCCTCGTGACACTCCTTACAGACTCCTCCTCCACCGGCATCGGACGGATCCTTGATGATTCCTTCGTGGGCCTCTTCCTCGTCATCTACGTTTTTGCCCTTGTGACAGTATCTACAGCCCAACTCTCCATGAGGGGTGTCCAAGAAATCCTTGGCAACCCCGTAGGTGTCGCGCCCCCTAACCTGGGGCGCAGAGACGCCTCAGCCGGCCACGGCAGCCGCTGCACTAGCCGCCTTTGCACCGTAGTCGTCCATCTCCTCCAGGTCCGTATGGCAGTTGATACATTCGCTCGAGTCGGACTGGTCCTCTGAGGGCGCCGCCCAGGCAAAGAGCGCAGCCAGAACCATGGACAAGAACATGGACAGAAACAATCCCTTGGAAACTACTTTCTTCATTCGGATACCTCCTCTTCTCCCAAATTCGCCTTGCCTAAACATCAGGCTTGGACTATACCACATTGTGGTAGTAGTGTATGATTTCACATATCTCAGAAAAATTTAAATGTCAATATTTTTTTCTACAAAAAGTTCAAACCCTAATGTAAACTTGCAACGATTTCCTTTTGGGGTAACCTTAGAGGGCTGTAATCATGACAAAAACAGAATTTGCACACGCAAGAAGAATATTAGGCAAGACCCAAAGGGAGATGGCACAGCTCCTTGGTACTTCTGTTAAGGCCGTCTCGAGTTACGAGCAGGGCTGGAGGGCCGTGCCACTTCACATCGAAAGACAAATCTATTTCTTCCTCTCTCGGCTCACAGGGGTCACAGAGGCCCTGCAACCTTGCTGGGAAGTGAATGGTTGCTCCGAAGAGGTGAAAAAGGGCTGCCCAGCCTGGGAGTTTAATGTGGGAAACCTGTGCTGGTTCATCAGCGGCACCTTCTGCGCCAAATGCCTAACTGACGACCCAAGGCAAAAAATCGACATGTGCAAAAGGTGCAAGGCCTTTCGCCCCATTGCCAGGCTCTTGGAAAAGGCAGGAAATGAGTAGGAATAGGTAGGGGGCAGGCAGAGGAATAACCCCTTAGGCCCGCCCATATATAGACATCTCCTATCCTGGTTTTTGGATACATGACCTAAAAATAGGCTGGGAAAACCCAAAACAGATGACAGGCTACTAAATCTGGCGAAGTTTAAAATACTTCATACCTGAACAAAAACGTTCCTCTAACTTGGTGGCTTACTGGGTCGGTGACTTAATCGCTCCGAAAAACCTGCCGAGCCCTTTTTAATGGCCTGAAGCTAACGCTCCTGCCCCAAATAACCGCCGTAGCTTTATTATGAAATGGGACAGAAATGGAATTCTAATAGTTGATAATCATACATGTAACCCATAAATCAGTATGGATTACAAAGATGATTGTCAGGCAGGCTTGGATGTTTGACTTGACCTTTTAACGCACAACCCATAAAATTTTTATGGGAAATGCGTCTTTTTGTCAAGGTAACCCGATATGAAGCATGAGGAGTTCTTTCGTAAACATCCGGTGTTTACCGGAGAAGAAATGAGCAGATACCTCGCCTCCTGTGGAAAAGTTGGCCCCAGGACCAAGGAGGCCTTGCTGGCCTACTACAAGAAAACAGGGCGCGTCATTTCCATACGACGTGGACTCTACGCCGTTGTACCGCCTGGTGCCAATCCAGCTTCATATCCAGTCGATCCATTTCTTGTGGCTGCGAAACTGACTAAAGATGCTGTCTTATCGTACCACACGGCCTTGGAGTTTCACGGTCATGCTTACACTGTCCACGAGCATTTCATCTATTCAGCTTCCCGTCCGCTAAGTCCGTTTACATACCGCTCCCATGTTTTCCGTGGCGTGAGATTCCCTGAGTCACTTCGCCGTGCAGGCAAGGAGGACTTCGGAGTCGTCACAATGGACCGATCTGGCCTGGAGGTCCGTGTCACAAGTTTGGAACGAACGCTGGTTGACGTCTTGAATCGTCCGGATCTTTCCGGCGGTTGGGAAGAGATTTGGCGGTCCCTCGAATCGGTTGAGTTCTTCGACCTTGACAAGGTGGTTGAATACGTTCTCCTGCTTGGAAATGCAACTACGGCTGCCAAAGTTGGCTTCTTCCTGGAACAGCACCGCGAATCTTTAATGGTCGAGGAAAAACATCTCAAGTCACTCCACGCTCTCCGTCCGCGGCAGCCGCATTACCTGGACCGGGACAAAAGGAAATCGGGTCGCCTGGTTTCGGAATGGAATCTAGTGGTTCCCCGAGAGGTGTTTGAACGGACGTGGGCGGAGGTGTTATGAGACTCCTCTCAGCCGAAAAACTTGCCGTCGAGGCGGAATCTACCGGCTTCAGACCGGAGGTGCTCGAAAAGGTCGCACGCCTGCTGGGATTGCTCGATACCTTGCAAAGCCACCCTTTCCTAAAGAAGAAGTTGGTTCTCAAAGGTGGAACCGCTTTGAATCTCTTTGTCTTTGATATCCCAAGGTTATCGGTAGATATCGACCTGAATTACGTGGGAGCCGAGAGTAAGGATGCAATGCTTGAAGAGCGTCCCAAGATCGAACAGGCGGTGCAGGCAGTTTTCAAACGAGAGGGTTTTACGGTCAGGCGTGTGCCGGAAGAACATGCAGGAGGAAAGTGGTCGCTTCGCTACCAAAGTGCCTTCGGGCAAAGCGGCAAACTCGAAGTGGATATTAACTTCATGTACCGTGTGCCTTTGTGGCCAATCATGATGATGGACTCCCACCCACTAGGCACCTGGCGGGCCACTAATATCCCGGTTATGGATATTCATGAACTTGCGGCAGGGAAACTCGCGGCATTGCTATCACGTCGTAAGGCCAGAGACCTATTCGACAGTCTCCGAATTCTTCGCATGTACGGTCTCGACCTTGAACGACTTCGAATCGCTTTCGTCGTCTACGGCGCGATGAACCGGAAGGACTGGCGCACGGTTTCGGTCGAAGATGTGGATTTCGACGCTGCGGAATTGGCAAACCAACTTATTCCTACGCTCCGCCTCGGTGCGAAGCAGGGAACCAAGGACGCTGAGAATTATGGAAAGACGCTCGTGAACCAATGCCGGCAGGCCTTATCCGCAGTATTGCCTTTCAATGATGCTGAGCGAGAATTTCTGGATTTACTGCTCGATAAAGGCGAAATCGATGCGACGCTTTTGACCACCGATAAAACCCTCCAAAAACGCATCAGACAGCAGCCTCTCCTTAAATGGAAAGCCCTCAACGTTCGGCAATACAAAGGATTTTCCGACGGCGCCCCTACCAATGATTAGGTAGACAAAGAGGCTGGCAGCATAAGGTTCAGGGAAAGGGTCTCCTCCCCATTCTGGTTGTGCTTGGCCTGTTACTTGACAGGCAGTGCCCTTCAGACGGCATCGATGACATGGTCATTGCCCTTCGAGTAGATCACCTGGGTATGGTGCAGAATGTAGGCATGAAATGAAGAAAATTGGCTGGATAGGATTGATAAAGGGAATGTGCGTGGATAAGTGGATAACTAAATGATTGAAAAAAGGGGCCAAAGCCCGAATCTTCTTGGAAGGTCGTAAGGGGATGAAAAATAAAAAAATGGTGGAGGCGGCGGGAGTCGAACCCGCGTCCGAAAGCATTCCACTCAAGCGTCTACGTGCGTAGCCCAGATTTTTCATTTTCGCCCGGAAAGCTCCATCTGGGCAGGATCTTTCCAGGGCTAACCTGCAAAATGTTTAACCCTTTCCAGCGCAGGTAACTGGATCGGGCGAGCCTGTTAGCTTGGCGCCCTACAGGTCCAACAGGCAGGGCCTGCAGGACGTGGCTGACTATGCAGCCAGTGCGTACTCGTATTCAGAGTCGGCGTTTGTGTTTTTTCCGCGTTTTTAACGAGGTCGCGGACCCCGGCACGCAGCTTGAGCTTCCATACCCTCGTCGAAACCGTGTCGCCCCCAGGTTCCAACAAGGATTGAAGGCTAGCTGCCTTTGCCCAAAAAATAAGCATGACTGCCCAGGAAGTCAAGGGTCGTTAAAAACTACCCCTTGGCCTTTTGCTGTTTGAACTTTTCAAGGCACTCCTTGGAACAGAAATAGTAAAGCTTGCCCCTTCTGCCATAGACAATGGCCTCTTTCTTTGGAACATAGGTGCCACACACAGGGTCTTTGACTAGCTCATCGGTAATTGGTGGAAGATGCTTTTGCCTCTTGGGAGGCCTTGGCCTGAAAATTCCGGAAACAAACCTCTTGAACAGGTAATAGATGAGGTAAACGATTATGAGAAAAAAGATTAGCCGCTGCAACTAAAGCTCCTCCACCTTTCTAATGACAGACTCCAGTGAAGATAGGCATTCCAAAAGCTCCCTTACCGTCTTGCCAAGGCCCTCTACCACAACATCGGGAGCTATCTCAGCCCAAGGAACCAGGACGAAATCCCTGTCTGCAAGGCGGGGATGCGGCAGTTCCAGATCACTTCGTTCATCGGGCTGCCTCGTAACCCCTTCCATGTTGAGCAAATCAAGATCAATCACCCTGTCTGGCCCCTGGCTCCTGTCTCGCCCCATCTGCTTTTCAACCTCGAGGAGGACATCCAGAAGATCCAGGGGGCCAAGGGTGGTTCTGACCTCGAACACCCCGTTAACAAAGGGCCTTTGGGAGTTTATGCCCACTGGGGCCGTCTCGTAGAGGCTGGAACGTGAAAGGCAATCCACCCCCGGGCTTTCATCCACCATGGAAACGGCCCTTTTGCAGTTACTTACCCTTGCACCCAGGTTGGAGCCAACTGCTATGAAGGCCCTTAGACTCCTCTTTGTTCCAGACATCAAAGCACGTTCTTGAGTCTTTCCAGCACCTCCTCCAGCCGTTCCTTTCCAACTGTCAGGGCCATCCTTGCATAGCCTTCACCCGGGTCTCCAAATCCATTGCCAGGGGTGCAAACTATCCCTGCCTTATCGAGAAGGGTTGCGCAGAAAGAGGCGGAGGTTTCACCTTCCGGTACCTTGAACCACACATAAAAGGTGGCCTTTGGCCTTTCAGCCTTGAGTCCAAGCTCATTGAGCCCGTCAACCAGGGTGTCGCGCCTTTCAGTGTAGATCTTTCTCATCTCCTCGACACAGGACTGATCGCTGTCAAGAGCCGCAATGGCTGCCTCCTGAACCGCCTCGAACTGACCGGAATCCACGTTGGATTTTACCTTCTTGAGTGCCCCTACGAGTTCGGGATTTCCAACGGCAAAACCTATGCGCCAGCCCGTCATGTTGTAGGTCTTTGAAAGGGAATGAAATTCAATGCCAACATCCATTGCACCTGGTGTCTCGAGAAAGCTTGGGGCCACATAGCCGTCATAGGTCATTTCACTGTAGGCAGCATCGTGGCATACAATGATGTTGTTTGCCTTGGCAAACTCCACAACCTTGGCAAAGAATTCCTTTGTGGCACATGCCGCCGTTGGATTGTTTGGATAGTTCAACCACATTATCGTTGCCTTCTGGGCAACGTCTGCAGGAATGGATTCGAGATCGGGAAGAAAATTATTCTCTGCCACAAGGGGCATGTAATAGGTATCCCCACCGCAAAAGAGGGTCCCAATGTGATAGACCGGATACCCTGGCGTGGGAACAAGAACGACACTGCCCTCCTCCACAAATGCCAGAGGAAAGTGTGCAATGGCCTCCTTTGAACCAATCACACAGCATACCTGGCTAGCAGGATCAAGCTCGAGCCCAAACCTTCTGTTACACCACTGGGCAGCAGCCGTCCTGAATGCAAGGCTGCCCTCTGATGAAGGATACCGGTGGTTAGAAGGTTTCCTCACGGCCTCTACCATACGCTCCACAATAAAGTCTGGAGTGGGCAGATCAGGGTCACCTATGCCCAGATCAATGACATCCACTCCCTTGGCCACTGCCTCTTGCTTCTTTCTGTCTAGTTCCACAAAAAGATACGGAGGAAGATTCTTAATCCTTCTAGTGAGCTCAAACTTCATAACTATTCCTTTCTACCAAAAAACTTATCAAGAAACTGGATTTACGAGACGTCCTATTCCCTCTACTTCAACAGTAACCTCATCCCCAGGCTGAATCCTGCCAACCCCGAAGGGTGTGCCAGTGGCGATCACATCTCCTGGCTCAAGGGTCATGATGGAAGAGATGAACTCTATGAGCTTATTGACTGGATGAACCAATTGAGAGGTGTTGGAATCCTGCCTCTTCTCCCCATTGACAAAGGAACGCACCTGCACGGAAGAGGGGTCCAACCTTGTCTCTATCCAAGGTCCAATGGGGCAAAATGTGTCAAAGGACTTTGACCTGGTAAACTGTACGTCCTTTTTCTGGAGGTCTCTTGCGGTCACATCATTGAGACAGGTGTAACCAAGCACGTAGTCTGCAGCATCTGCCGCCACGACATCCTTTGCCTTCTTGCCCATGACGACAGCAAGCTCTGCCTCATATTCCACCTGCTGGCTTACCCCAGGGCAGACTATGCTCTGGCCATGACCTATGACCGAGCTTGGAGGCTTCAAAAAAATTAGTGGTTCCTCAGGCACCTCCATTCCAAGTTCCTGGGCATGATCCTTATAGTTGAGACCAACTGCAACAACCTTGGTTGGAACGCAAGGAGCAAGCAGTGAACAGGCATCTTCATCATACTCCTCGCTGGTCTCGACAATCATGCCTTCAAAGGGGCTAGCCACTATGGTGGCTATTATGCCCCCTTCCTTCAATACCCCGTAAAGGGGCGCATCCTTGCCAGGTGGAAGAAATCTTACAATTTTCATGACAAACCCAGTACGTCTTGCATGGAGTATCGCCCTGCAGGCTTGCCAACCACCCAAAGGGCTGCCCTTACAGCACCCTTTGCAAAGGTGTCACGGCTGGATGCCTTATGGGTTATCTCGATGCGTTCCCCGATTCCCCCAAAGAGAACCGTATGCTCACCAACAATGTCTCCGGCCCTGATGGTCTGTATGCCGATCTCCTTTTTGGAACGCTCACCTATCAGCCCGTGCCTCTCAAACACTGCAACCTCGTCAAAATCCCTGCCAAGTGCCTTGGCCACCACCCGGCCAAGCTGAAGCGCAGTGCCACTAGGGGCGTCCTTTTTCATTCTGTGATGGGCCTCGACTATCTCCACATCGTAGTCGTCACCCAGCACTGTGGCTGCTGTTTCCAGAAGCTTGTAGAGAAGGTTGACCCCAACGCTCATGTTGGGCGCAAGGACCAATGGAAACTTCTTCGAATATTCATCTAAGGCTGCATATTCCTCATTGGAAAAGCCAGTGGTTCCAATAACCATGGCCCTTCCCTTCTCTGCAGCCTTCTTTGCATGTTGAACACTAGCCTCGTGAAAGGTGAAATCTATTATCACATCCCCCTTGTCTATCACTGCATCGAGACTGTCTTCTATCTTTACTCCAAGCTCGCCAACACCGGCTACCACCCCGGCATCCTGACCTATGACCGGGCTGTCCGGCCTTTCAAAGGCGGCTGAAAGCTCTATCCCATCCGTCTGGGATATCATGGTAATGATACGACCGCCCATACGGCCGCCTGCACCTGCTACAATTGCACGAACCATAGTTCCTCTCCTGCGCTAAAATACGTTGTGTTGCCTGAATGTACCGTCACCTTCAAGTGGCAAAAAAAGGTGTAACCAGTGCCTACTTCACAAGCTTCAATGACTTTAGTACCTCCATGAGACGTTCCTTGTTCTCATCGCTCATTGGGGCAAGGGGCAAGCGCACCTCATCCGAATCTATCTTGCCCATTGCAGCAAGGGCCGTCTTGGCAGGCACTGGGTTGGTTTCATAGAAGAGGGCCTCAAAGAGTGGAAAGAGCTTGAAGTGAAGCCTTCTTGCCTTGTCTATGTCGCCCTTGAAGAAATAGTTCATCATGTTGGCCATCTCCTTTGGCATGACATTGGAGCATACAGAAATAACTCCCTTGCCGCCTATGGCCATGGTTGGAAATGCAGTGAAATCATCACCTGAAAGCACGATAAAGTTCCTTGGGCAGAACCTTATCACATCGGCAACCTGTTTCAGGCTTCCTGTGGCCTCCTTGATTCCAATGACATATCTGTTCTTGGCACATCTGGCCACTGTCTGGGGAAGCATGTTGACGCCTGTCCTGCCAGGGACGTTGTAGAGAATCATTGGGAACTTGCACTCCTTGGCAACTGCCATGAAATGCTGATAAAGCCCCTCCTGACTAGGCTTGTTGTAGTAAGGCGTAATTACGAGAGCGGCATCTGCACCGGCCTTTTTGGCATGCTTTGTAAGCATGATGGTCTCTTCTGTGGAGTTGGAACCCGTTCCGGCAATCACGGGCACCCTTCCCCTGACCTGGTCAATGGTAATCTCCACAACCCTCATGTGCTCATCATGTGAAAGGGTGGCAGACTCGCCGGTGGTACCACAGGGCACGATGCAGTGGGTTCCTGACTTGACATGCCACTCCACCAGGTTCCTGAGCCCCTGCTCATCTAACTCGCCATCCTTGAATGGGGTAACTATTGCCACTATGGCGCCTTTGATTTCCTTCTTCTTGCTGGACTCTTTCTTCGTCTGCTTTTTGGCCCTGGATGCACATGCCATGACTTATTAACCTCCCTATCTCTTTTTAACCTGGATAATTAATTTTTTTTTTCGTAAAGGGCAAGTAATTGAGGGAATTTTTTAGACTGGCCACGCCCTTGAAGGCAGCTAAATAGGCTGAAACGTCAAAACCGAAACCTATTTGAACTGTTTGTGACAAGCCTTGGAGAGCTCGTCCACCTCCTTGCACCTGTCGAGTGCCTCCTGAACTTGCCCCTTTTCAGCCAATTCGAGAACCTGTTTCACAAGCTCGGCGCAGCGTTCCCACTCCTGCACCCACTCCTTCTCGGCCCCCTGGGAATACTTTGAAAGGGCCTTTATGAATCCTTCCTTGTCCCTGAAATGCTCACCATTTTTCACACACCTCTTGAGGGCCTTCCAGTACATGCTTATCTCTTTCTTGACACGCTTGGCCTTGTAGGGACGCTTGCCACCCTTCTTGCCCCTGCCCTTTCGCTCCTCCCTTGGCTCACGTTGCTCAAGCCTCGTCCTGATGGAAAGCTCGAAATAGACCTCGTTTTTCTTTGTCTTGAGGACCTTGGTCAGCACCACCTTTTCTGGAAGCTCCACCCGACGACCCTCCACCTCGAGAAAGCCGTCTGCCAACTGACCAGAAAGTCGTGCCAGCTCCTTGGCCACCTCTATCTTTTCAAGGCTCTTCTCCTTCTTTCCACTCATCAAGTACCATCTCCCCTGACCTTTTCTGATAGGGCCCTCGTAAGGGCCAAGGCCCTTTCGGCCTGTTCTATTGAAAGTAAACCAGTCCCACAACTGGGTGTTATGAGAGACTGGCCTACAAGCCTTTCACCATCATACCCCAAAGATCTCGTACACTCCTGCCACCTGTCAAAGAGGCTTTCCACATCCTCCTTGGCAAGATCGTCTGGATTCAGGGTCGGTACGAGCCCCCATGCTATTATTCCACCAGAATTGAAAAATTTGTCCAGGGCGTCTTTGTAGAGGACGAGCTTGTCGAAGTAACCATAGGCATCGAAACTCAATATATCGATTCCTGAATCCATCACCAAAGACCAGTCGGTATTGGCGCAAACGTGTATTCCTGCTATGGCTCCTGCGTCCTTCACCTCTTCCACGACACTCTTTAAATCCTTCAGGGCCTCTTCCCTCGTAATACCCACCATTGCAGAGGAGCCAAAGCCTGAAAGGGCCGGCTCATCGAGAAACAGGATAACATTGGGGCAAATCTCCTTCATCTTCTGGATCTGATAGACTGCCTTGAGGGATATGGCCTTTATCACGGCGTCCCTGACCACTGGATTGAAGTAAGACAGCTTCCCGTCCTGATCCTTTATGCCTGTCAGCATGGTAAAGGGGCCGGTTATCTGCCCCTTTAAGGCAACGGGATTGACCTCTGGCTGACTTACAAGTTCCAGAAAGGCATCGAAGCCCCTTGATGTCTCCTTTGAAAAGGCAAATCTCGAGCCCTCGAGGGGGGCTCCCCCCTCCTTTACTGCCAGATAATCCTCAAAGAAGGACAGGACCTCGGTGTCAAAGTCTGGGGATGCTGTATCGAAAAAGATGGTGTCGTCCTTCTGGCTGATTCCTGGCAAGCCCTCTGCAAACTGGCTAAGGAGCCTTTCTTCCTTGTAGCAGGGCAACTGGGGCCACAGTGGAATCTCTGGTGTATATTTCAGTATCAGTTTCATTGCCTCCCTGTGGTCTTTCAGGGGGATTGAACCAATCAATGTAGGCAAGGCATTTGGCTTAAAGGTCATACTCATTCTCCCGGAAACTGTGTGCGGAGCCACTTTTAATTAGGCGAAACCCTCTGCTCCTTGTCAAGATGAATGTAACTTATTTCAAACTGCTCAACGTGAAAGTCAGGCCGTGGCACTATGACTATCTCTTTTTCCAAACCCTTCTCGAGCATTTCAACAAAGGATGATTCCTCTTTTAAAAGCATGTGTCCGATCTTGGGATGCACAGCTACCTGAATCCCGTTGGTTTTGTACCCTGGGGCATCCCTGCTTATCTGTCTGAAGATGTCGTAACAGATGGTGCGCCTCGATTTGAGAACCCCTGTGCCCTCGCAGTAGAAACATTTCTCAGTAAGGAGCCTCTTAAGGCT
>JAADCZ010000082.1 GCA_013154175.1 Thermodesulfobacteriota bacterium | reverse complement strand
CCTTTCAGCAACGACCAAGAAAGAAGCCCCTTTACCTTCGTATAAATGCCTTTCAATGGGTTTTGGTTGGCCTGGTTCTCATCCTGGCACTTTATACAGGTGGGCAGTATCTTGCCCTCAGGCGGGTTACCAGTCAGTATGACAAGAATCAGGCCATTATCAAGAGGTTGGAAGTAAGGTTTGCTCCTCTCAAGGCAAAGCTTGAGCGTCTCCACAGGCTCCAGGCCCTCGAGAAGGACATGCTTGACTTTTTGAGGGAGCGGCCAGCCCTTTTGGAGATATTGAGAGAGCTTGCCCAGCGGACTCCAAAAGATGCATGGATTAAATATTTTACCCTGAAAAATAACGTGTTGAGGGTGTCGGCAGAGGGGGGCTCGGCGGTGAATACCATGGAGTCCTGGAGAAAGAGCAGGCTCTTTTCAAGTGTCAAACTAGCCTCGCCGGTTACCAAAGACAGGCAGGGGCGTGAAAGATATACGGTTGAACTGATAATAAGATCGCAAGTGCAGCAGAAGGGACCAAAGAAATAATGGGACTTGATAGTGGCAGACTGAAAAATCAGCCAGTTTGGGTGCGCTATGGAGTGGCTGTAATAGTAGTGATCTTGTGGTATGTCTTCATTTTGAGTCCAATAAAGTCCAAGATGGAAAGCCGTAAGATGGCCCTTGAGGGACAAGAGCTCAAGATTGAGCGTTTGAAGCGCCGGATCAAAAAACTCAGTAACATAGATAAGGAGCTTGCCCAGGAGAAGAAGAGATTTCAGCTCCTTCAAAAAAGGCTAATCCCAGGGCGAACTCTGCAAGAGGTGGCAACCAACCTTCAAAATTCATTTTTGAAAAATGCCAAAAAGGCAGAGGTTGAGGTACTGGTATACAGAAGTGGAAGTCCCCGCAAGTGGCGGGATTACAAGCTGGCAGTGGCAATTTTCAGCATCAAATGCAGTCTTTCTCAATTCCTAGATTTGCTTGAACTTCTTGACAAAGAAAAAAAGTTTCAGCGAATTAATAATATTAATGTTTCGACCATTAGAGGTAAAAAATCTGAACTTAGAATAAACATGGAAATAGAAGGGCTTTTTCTGGGAGACAAGGCAAAACTATGAGAAGGCTTAATAAATTTAGGCTTACCGGTGTATGTGTACTGATTTTCTTCCTTCTGGCTACCAGCTTTTCCTTTGCCAAGGGTACAGGGAAGGATGCCAAGGGTGAAACCTTAGCATATCAATCTCCCTATCAGGGAGCAAAGCCTGGGGAGAAGCGAAAGATAGAGATATCCTTGGATAATATGGATATTTACCCAGTGTTGGAGCAGATTTTAGGCCAGATTCTAGGGCTTAATTTTGTGGTTGAGCCCACCATCCGGGGTACCATATCTGTACATATAAGGGGGTCCTATACCAAAAAGGAGTTGCTGGATCTCGTTAACTCCGTGTTGCAAATGCAGGGTTTGGCTGTAGTTCCAGGGGGGCATGGATTGTACAAGGTGGTTAGAAAGGCCAATAGCCCCAAGATGGGTGTTGTTGTAACTACCAGGAAACGGCCCAAACGAGCAGGAGATGTCATACGGGTTATTCAGCTAAAGTATCTTTCTGCAACCCATGCCGTTTCGAATCTCAGGAATCTGGTGTCACCCGGTGCAGTAATCATCCCGGTGCCAAGCAGCAATTCAATAATAATTTCTGACACTGCAGAAAATGTCATCAAGGTCTCCAAGATACTTTCGATACTGGATGAAAATATCTTCAAAAATGTCTATTGGCGCATGTTTACCCTAGAAAATGCGGATATAGATGATTTGTCAAAGGATCTTCAGGCAATATTTTCCGCAAATGTCCTCTATAAGCGTCCAGGGATAGATCAAAGCGGTCTAAAGATAATTCCCCTCAAGACCCTTAATGCCCTGCTAGTGGTGACCAGGTGGAAAAATGTCCTGGATCAGGTGGCCAGATGGGTGAAGGAGCTAGACCAGGGGCAGCTTGATAGGGGCAGCAAAGTCTATGTCTATTTCGTCCAAAATGGACAGGCCAAGGCCCTTGCGGAAATACTAAATGAACTATATGGGGAAAGTTCTTCTGAGAAATCCAAGAAAAAGGTAATAGTGAAAAGGGAGAAGACCAAAACTCAAAAGTCAAAGACTGTTGAGACAGCAGGAGAACTTTCTGGAGAAGTAAAGATTATTGCGGATGAAACCAACAACTCGCTTATCTTCAAGGCAAAACCAAAGGATTACGCCATAATTCGTGAAGTCCTCAAAAAGCTGGACATTATCCCCCGCCAGGTGCTCATAGAGGTGCTGATTGCAGAGGTCTCCCTTACCAACGACGTAAAGTATGGTGTGGAGTGGTTTATTGAGAACAAGGGGATAAACATTGGCGGTTCTCCATACAATGCCAACATGATGCTGGATGCAGGCAAGACCTTGGCCCAGGATACAGGCCTAGGAAATGGGCATCCAGGTTTTACCTATGCCTTGTATGATGGTGATGCAAGTCTCAGGGCCCTGATCAATCTTTTGGCAGAGAATACCGATGTGGACATCCTTTCAGCACCTAACATCCTTGCAGCAGACAATCAGGAGGCCAGGATAGAAATTGGCGAGGACGTTCCCACACTTGCAGAATCGACCATTTCTGCAGGGGGCGTCAAAACCCAAGGAGTTCAGTATAGAAAGACGGGTATCATCCTTCAGGTAAAACCCTATATCAATGACAGTGGACTCGTTCGTATGGAGGTGACCCAGGAGGTCAGCAAGGTCAACGACCAGACCACAGCAGGAATCACCTCGCCGCGTATCACTAACAGAAAGGCAACGACTTACATAATCGCCAGGGATGGTCAGCACATCCTCATGGGTGGGCTAATGAGTACCCAGTACACAGTGACCCATTCCGGGATTCCCATACTCAAAGACATCCCCATCCTGGGCTATGTTTTTGGTTCAAAGGGAACCAAAAAGGAGAAGAAGGAGCTGATCTTTATCTTGACGCCCCACGTCATTAGAACAAGGGGTGAGGCAGATAGAATAACCAAGGAGTTTGCAACAAAGGTTCACAGTCTCAAACGCATGCTCGAGGAACGAGACATTCTGAACAAACAGGGTGAAATACAGTCGGATACAGACGACGATTTCCAAGACTACTGATGAAACATTTACCAACCCTTCTCTTAGCAGCAGGCTTGATTTTATTGGGAGGAATCCTTGTTCCAGGGGTTGGCTATGCCCTGGATGCCCGATATAAGGTCATTCTTGCCAAAAATCCCTTTGACCCAGAAAGGGGCGGGGGAGTCAATGGTACAGAGGAGAGTGGCGGAGTGGCAAGCGGCAAGGAATTTGCCGAAAAGTATGCAGTTTACGGCGTTGTGATCGCTGGCAACTCCCGTTATGCATTCCTCAAGCCTGTTGCTGCACCCAGGTTCAAGGCCAGGCATCAAGAGGATGTGATGAGAAAGGTTACGGAAGGTGACCTTGTCGATGGGTGGAAGGTGAAGGAAATAAAGAGTGATGGGGTGCTATTTGTTAAGGCGGGAAAGTCTGAGTTCATTCGCGTGTTTGGAACCACCAAAAAGGAGCGCTCATCTTCAAAACCCGTGGGAGTGGCCACGCCCCGCCCAAAAACTCCGCGTCCGACACCAAAGGTCAACAATCGAAACAAGCCCAGCTCCACCAAGGGACGGCAAACAGAGGTTTTCGTTGTGCCAGACGGGAAAAACAACAAGAACGTCAAGAAATCCTTTTTAAAGGCCCTTATGGATATAAAAAAGCGGCAGCAAGAGGAGCGCAGGAAGAAAGGTGTAAGGTAGTTTCATCTTGCCAGGGCCCAAGGTTGTTGATTGAGGCGTAGGCTGCTGCTATCATGGCACCCATGACTTCTTTTGAAAATTCCCATTACGTTCCCATATTTTGCAACCTGCAGGGTAAGAAGGTTGTGGTCGTTGGCGGTGGCAGGGTCGCAGAAAGAAAGGTTAGGGCACTGTTGCCCTCTGGAGCCAAAATTGTAGTCATTAGTCCTCAGGTGACCCAAGGCTTACAGGAAATAATAGCCCAGGGTGAGGCGACACATGTATCCAGGGGGTTTTCCCCTGGCGATCTGGATGGTGCCTGGCTTGTAATTGCTGCCACGGATGATACAGAGGTGCAGGATAAGGTGTTCAAGGAGTCAGAGGCAATGCGCTGCTTCTGCAATGTGGTAGACGAGCCTGAAAAGTGTAGTTTTATAGTGCCTTCAGTGGTAAAAAGGGGTGCCTTGTCCATTGCGATCTCAACAGGAGGGCAAAGTCCCGGGCTTGCCAGGCATCTTCGCATGAGACTACAAGAGGAATTTGGCGAGGAATGGGCCCTGTATACCGAGCTGATAGGTCGGCTTAGAAGGCTGATTCTTGCTGGCAAGTGTGGAAAAGACATGAATGAAAGGCTTGAAAGGCTCATAAATCCAGACTGTCTCCAGTGGATTAGGGAAAAAGAGTGGGACAAGCTGTCCAAATGGGCTATAGATATTTGTGGGCAACATGGGAAAGATGTGGTGAAAGACGTCATATCCTAATGGACAGATTCTTTTTTCAGCTTACATTTTTTACCTACGTGGCAGCCACGGCGGGCTACTTGGTTCATCTGATAACCCTTAGAAAGGGTGTCGAGCGTATTGCCACCTACATTCTGGGTGCAGGTCTTGCCCTGCATACCATCACTATTGGTATTCGCTGGGCCTATGGTCATCACCCTCCGCTAGTGAGTTTTTATGACGTATTTTCCTTTTTGGCATGGTCTATCTGTGCTGTGTTCCTACTCTTCCAGGCAGGTTATAACCTCAAGGCACTGGGGGCCTTTGTAAGCCCTGTCATAACGCTTTTTATGGTCTTATCCATGATGCATCCCAGCCAGATGCTTCCCCTTCCCCCGGCACTTCAAAGCTACTGGTTGCCTATTCATGCCTCCATTAGCATATTGTCCTATGCCCTTTTGACCCTTTCCTTTTGTATATCGGTTATGTACTTGATTCAGGAACATCAGATAAAAAAGAAGCAGCTTGGGGCCATATTCAAAAGGCTTCCGTCCCTGCAAGTTCTGGACAAGATGGCTGAAAAGTGTCTTAAGGTTGGCTTTCCTCTTTTGACCCTGGGTATAATCACGGGTTCAATATGGGCTGAGCAGGCCTGGGGCGCCTATTGGAGTTGGGACCCTAAGGAGACTTGGTCCCTTATAACCTGGTTGCTCTATGCTGCGCTCCTCCATCAACGTTTGACAGTAGGGTGGCGAGGAAGAAAGAGTGCCTATATGACCATAATTGGTTATATAACCCTGCTTTTCACCTTTATAGGTGTGACATATCTCCTTCCGGGGGCACATTCCTATGCCACATAAAGAGAAAGCCAAGGATATCCTCCTCGTAGGGGTCAACCACAAGACGGCTCCAGTTGAGGTTAGGGAAAAACTGGCCCTGACCCAGCTGGAAAGGCCCGTAACCACATTGTTCGAAAATCTTCCTTCATGTCAGGAGATAGTCTTTCTTTCCACGTGCAACAGGGTAGAGGTGATAGCTGCCTCTTCAAATCCAAAGAGGGCAAGGGAGGAGATATTTGAGTTTTGGATGAGACACTCTGGCCTCGATGAAGATGTCCTTTCAAAATCTTCCTACTATCACGAAGGAATCGAGGCCATCAGGCATGTTTTCAGGGTGGCCTCTAGCCTCGATTCAATGGTGGTTGGCGAACCACAGATCCTTGGCCAGTTGAAGGAGGCCTATCGAATGGCCCTTGAAGAGGGTTGTTCCGGGCAGCTCCTCAATAAATTGATGCACAAGGCATTTTCTGTTGCCAAGAGAATCCGTACGGAGACAAAGATAGCCAGCCAGGCAGTTTCCATAAGTTACGCTGCCGTAGCACTTGCCAAGAAGATATTTGGCGACCTGTCAGGCAAAAAGGCCATGCTCATCGGCGCAGGTGAGATGGCAGAGCTTGCTGCCCAGCATCTCAAGACCAACGGCGTAGAGGAGTTGGTGGTTGCCAACAGGACCTTGGAGCGGGCCATCGATCTTGCAAAGGCCCTCGATGGAAAGGCCATCTCTTTGGAGGAACTGGACGACGCCCTTGTGGAGACAGACATTGTCATCAGCTCAACAGGCGCGCCGGGAATCATTATCCATAAGGAGAGGGTTCAAAAAATAATGCGGCCCAGAAGGCATCGGCTCCTGTTTTTTATAGATATTGCCGTGCCAAGGGACATTGACCCGGGTGTGAACGATATTGATAATGTCTATCTCTTTGATATCGATGAGTTAAAAGAGGTCGTTGAGGAAAATAAGGCGGAGCGGCAAAGAGAGGCGGTAAAGGCCGAAAGAATCATCGAGGCAGAGGTTATAAAGTTCAGGTCATGGCTCAACTCCTTAGACATTGTGCCTGTGATAAAGGGCCTTCAGGAAAAGGCTGAGTCAATCCGCAGAAGGGAGCTTGCGCGCACCTTCAAGAATCTCAAACACCTGGATGACAAGGATCTAAAGGCCATAGAGAAACTGACCCAGTCCCTTGTGAGTAAGCTTCTTCACGACCCAATTATCTTCCTGAAGAAATGTTCAAAGGAAGAGGACAGAGAACAGCTTCTTTCCCTCATTACCCAACTCTACTCCCTGGATGGCCTCGGCCAGACAGTATCCCTTGAAGAATATATGGAGGCAAAGGGGAAGGGGGTCAAAAAACTTTCTTCCAAGAAGGTCTAGGCCTTCTCGAGGCCTGAAGCACTGTCCCCGGCCCCTTTGATGCGAACCTCCCTTTGAGGAAAGGGAATTTCGATATTGTGTTCCTTGAATGCCTGGTCTATGGCCAGGATTAGTTGATGGGTGACGCGCCCCTTTAGTTTTGGGCTGTGTACCCAGCAAAGGAGTTCAAGATCTATGGAGGACGAGCCAAAGCGGCGCAATCGTGCCCTGGGTTTTGGGGCCCTGGCGACGTCTGGATCGTGAAGGGCGATGTCCACAAGGAGTTGGGACGCCTCTTTAAGGTCTGTTCCGTAGGCAACCCCAACAGGAACCCTTATCCTGAAAAGCTCCACAGGGGCACTCTCATTTATAATCTTTGCATTTGCCATGATGGAGTTTGGAATGGTGATGAGTACATCGTCCCTGGTCTTTATTCTTGTTGAACGGATGCCGATATCTACCACCTCGCCCCTTTCTCCAGAATCGAGAATGATATAATCACCCACCTTGTATGACCGATCCATGAATATGCTTATGCCCCCGAAGAAATTTGCCAAGCTGTCTTTGGCGGCCATTGCCACGGCAATTCCAGCTATTCCAGCAGAGGCAAAGAGGGGCGTAAGGCTTACGTTCCACACCATGAGGATGGCGATTATTCCGATAACGATTATGGAAATACGCAGAACATTTCGAAAAAGGAGAAAGACCTCCCTTCCTATTTTGGCCTTTTCTGAAAGAAGGTAGGGATCTTTGAATTTGAATGTGGCAACGAAGTGGGCAGATGGAATCCACCAAACCATAATGATGAGTGTCTTGATGATGTTGGTGGTTATGAAATCCCAGGGTGATGGCAGATTGAGGCCAACGGCCACATGCAGCGGGCCAAGCAGAAGTATGGTAAGACAAATGGGTTTGTGGACGAAGGCTATTAGCTGGTCATCAAAGGAGATGTTGGTAAGGGCAGCAAGGCGTTTAAGGGCCTTGTCGATGAACAGGCCAACAAGTTTCGCCAGTAGAGCATACCCGAGCAGGGTAATTATGGCGTCCACATAGGTCTTGTCTAGGAAATAGAGTATTTTGTGAAGGTAGAATCTTATCTGCTGGTTGACATGTTCCATGCGAGCTATTATAAAGGTTCGCCAGTCTAATACAATTCATAATTTAACGCTGGAGGATTAATGGCAAATCATAAATCTGCAATAAAGAGGGTTCGCCAGAACAAAAAGCGCAGACTCAGAAACAAGATGCGCAAAACAAGGATCAAGAACCTTACCAAGGCTGTAGAGGCGGCAATTGCCGAAAATGCACCAGAGGTTGCACTGGAAAGGTTGCGCAAGGCCCAAAGTTTTATCGACAAGATTGGCCGCAAGAAGGGAACCATTCACAGGCGCAAGGCAGCCAGGAAGGTATCGCGTCTCTATAAAAAGGTAAGCACCCTTTTAAAAACGGCTTCTTCTTAAATATATTTCTTGAGCAGCCACGGGCTGTTGCAAGGGTAAAAGTGTCATGAAAACGAAACTGGACATATATTTTCGATTGTTGTCCAGTTTCGTTTTTTTGTTTCTTATTGCTTCATGTGCCCAGCACACCAAGTTTATCGAGCCGAAGGTGGAGCTGCTTAATCTTGGCGTAAAGGATGTCACCTTTTCCCACATAAATTACGACGCCAAGATACGCCTTTACAATCCAAATCTGGAAAGCCTCCATATAAACTCCATGGAATATAGCCTTTACGTCAACGGAATAAGGCTTATTGACGGGGCAGAGCAGGTGGACATAGAAGTTGGCCCCCATGAGGAGGCGGTGATACCCGTAAGACTTTCCGGCTCGGTGTTCAATGTCATCAGGTTGATTTCATCCATGCAAAATGCCAAAGACGTGGATTTTGAAATGAAGGGCACGGTTGCAGGAATTGATACAAATGGAAATTACTTTTCCTTGCCTTTCTCTGAGAAGGGCAAACTCGATCTATCCACCCTCAATCCCGGCGTTCCACTTAGATAAAAATAGTTATGGCAGATGGTAATGGTCTTTGCATCCGCCATCTTTCTTCTGGCGGTATCATCACCAACTACTACTGCACTTCATCCTGTCGTCACTGTCTTTATCGATGTAGCCCCCGCTGGCCAAAGGATTATATAACACCGTCTGTGGCCAAGGAGCTTTTTGCCACGAGCAAGAGGTTTGGCTGCTCAGGGGTGCATATTGGAGGCGGGGAGCCATTCTTGAATTTTCAAGGCCTGTTGGAAGTCCTAAGGGTGGCAAGGGACCAGGGCATTTACATTGAGTACATAGAGACCAACTCATCCTGGTACAAGTCCCTGGATGATGCTGCCGGGAAGTTGGAGCAAGTGAGGGAGCTCGGTGTTGGTACCCTGTTGATTTCTGTGAGCCCATTTCACCTTGAATACATCCCCTTCAAGAAGGTTCAGGGGGTGGTGGAGGCGTGCAGAAAGGTTGGGATAAACAGATTTCTTTGGACCGAGACCTTTTATCATCTCTTTAAGAGGCTTGATCCGTCAAGGCGATATTCCCTCGAGGCCCTGGAGGCAGAGCTTGGTGTTCCATTAAAGAAGCTCATTGGTTCATATTGGCTACACCCTGGAGGGCGTGCCCTGGAGACCTTTTTCAAGGGTGAGATGAAGGCCTCAGAGGTGGTGGCCTTCAATCCGGGTGGGTGCAAGGAACTTGCTGATACGTCCCACTTTCATCTGGACCTTTATGGAAATTATGTCCCGGGTCTGTGTGCGGGTCTTTCAATCTGGTACGAAGATTTGGGTAAAGAGTTGGACGTGGCAAAGTATCCAGTCATTTCAACCCTTTATAGCCGCGGAGTTGGCGGTCTGTTGGAATATGCTCAAGATCTGGGCTTTAAGCCAAAGGACGATGGCTATGGTTCAAAATGCAGCCTTTGTTTTGAGATTAGAAAGTTTCTTTCCAGTAAGAAAAAGGATTCCCCGGAGCTAAATCCAGTGTGGCATTACAAGTTTTAGCATTTAAGCAATTATGTCTCCTCAAGGGGCCGGTCTTCCCTTCGGCCTCATTCAAAAATATCATTTTGGTGGATCGATTCTCTTTAATCTTATCTTTAGTTTTAACCGCCCGGGAGCCGTGGAAAATTGTTTCTTCCACCTTTTTTGAGCTCCTTTTTTAAGAAAACCTGCCCAAGTGCCGTTTTTCATCTTCATGATTTGGCATTTTGTTTGCTCTTTAGTTGGCTTTTGAGGCAGAAACGTCATTTGTGGGCCTAAAGGTCGCTACAAGAGCAGAAAATGTTGGGTTTAGCCCGGTTTTTGGCCCTTTGGGGTAAGTCTTTTGTGCCATTTTATGTACGAATAATCAGACAGCTTCATGCGGGGTTTAAGGAGCTTTACTTTTTGGGGAGTGAGAAATGGACAAAAAATCTCTATGGCTGCGTATAACCATTACTCTTTCTATAATCAGCGCCATTTTTATCACCACAACCAGCAGTTTTGCAGAATCAAGGACAGAGCTAGCCATTGAGGTGCCTGCCACGATCCAGCTTTTTAAAAGGGAGGTCAAAGGCGGGGCCAGGTTTCTAGCCAGGGCTGCGGGATACCTTGTCTTTCCAAATGTGTACAAGGCGGGATTTATCTTTGGCGGTGAATATGGGGAGGGGGCCCTCGTTGTCGGTGGCAGGATAGTGGCCTATTATAACCTCGTTGGAGCCTCCTTTGGTTGGCAGCTTGGAATACAGCGAAGATCTGTCGTTGTGGTCTTCCTTACAGGAAAGTCCCTAAGGGATTTTAGGAGAAGCCACGGCTGGCAGGTGGGGATAGATGGTTCAATTGCCATTGCCAAATGGGGTGTTGGGGAGGATATAAACAATATCGACTTTCCGGAGCCAGTGGTTGGCTTCATTTTCGACAACCAAGGTCTCATGGGCAATCTTACCCTCGAGGGAGCAAAATTCACCAGAATAAGGAAGTAAACCCTTGAATGTTCCAACACTATAGTTCACCATAATTTACATGAGTCCATGGCCCCAGAAAGATGAGTTGACCACGCTCAGGGAGGCAGCAAGGGATCTTCGCTATCTCCTTGCAAGGGGCTACAGAAGGCGGCATGCAGTCACCTTTGTTGGGGATCGTTTCCAGTTTGACAATACCTTGCGTCACATACTGTTCAGGGCGGTATTTCCCAGGGCAGTGGCAAAGGAGCGAAGGAAGAAGCGGTTGAAGGCAAGGGAAATCCGGGGCCAAAGGCTCGTTGTGGATGGGTACAACTGCTTCATAACCCTAGAAAGCGGTCTCAAGGGCGAGACTGTAATTTACTGCGACGATGGTTTCTTCAGAGATGTAAGCGGCGTGTTTCGCAGGTTCAGGCCGTCGGAGCTAACTGAGACCGCCTGGAGTCTCATGGCCCGGGTGTTCAAGCGGTATCGTCCAGAATTCATCCAGTTCCTTCTCGACAAGCCATATTCCAACAGCGGGCGGTTCTGTGGCCAGATAAGGAGCTGGATGGTCGATGCAGGGCTCGATGGCACCTGTGCCCTCTTTGATAGAAGCGAAAGGCACCTGTGCAATCACCAGGGTGACATCGTGGCAAGTGGTGATTCTGTGATAATCGACTCCTGCAATCGACTTTTTGATTTGACAGGCCATATTCTTCGCCATTATTTGCGAGCCAGAAGTATCAAACTCTAGCTTTTTACCCATAGAGATAGCCCTTTACCAGATAAAACAGGGCTATTCCCACGAGAAAGAAGGCGTAGTTGGCTACAACAAACTTTCGCGTAAAGTCCGTGGTGTCCACCCGCTCCTGGGAAGATATGTATTTCTTATAGGCAATGAGATTGGCAAGAGAGCCAACGAGCCCTCCAAACCCCCCGACATTTGTACCCCAAAGTAGTGCCTTCCAGTTGGTGGTAAATTTGGCAAAAAGCAAGGCGGCAGGGACGTTACTGATGACCTGGCTACTTAATGAGGAAAGAAGAAAGATATGGTCTGAGTGCTCTATGGCACTTTCAATCACAGTTTTGACATTCTGAGATATGGCCATGAAGCAAAGCATGGTCACAAGGATGCCGTAATCTATCTTTAGCACCTCTGGATCTGCGCATATTGCCAAGACTATTGCAAATATTGTGAAGGAAAGGGGCAGGATTTTCAGGATGGACAGAATCACAATGAGGTTTGCCGCCATGAAGGCAATGCCCTTTTTCAAATTTACATTTACATGAGTGGGCGTGGTTTCAGGCTGACCAGAGGGAATGCAAAAGATTGAGCATGCCACTAGAAGACAGAAGAAGACAAAGGAGAAGGGGGCAATTGCAAGGGAGAATTCCAGGGGCTTTAGGCCATAATGCCAGTAAATGTAGAGATTTTGCGGGTTTCCAAAGGGGGTAAGGGCAGAGCCTGCATTGGCTGCCAGGGATTCGAGTATTATCAGAAGATCCTTTCTGGCAAGGTTCACTGCTAGTGTTATGGGTACGATCACCACAAGGGCCGCATCATTGGTAAAAATCATGGAAGCCACAAAGGTGGCGACTGTAAGTTTCAAGGGGGCAAGGGAGTCACCCTCGAGCTTTATCGAGATGCTTTGTAGCAGACCAGACGTTTCCAGACCTCGGACAGTAATGAAGAGGGCAAAGAGAAGAAAAAGGATGTAAAGGTCTCCACTGGTGACTT
The DNA here is from genome assembly GCA_013154175.1 of Thermodesulfobacteriota bacterium. GTDB lineage: Bacteria > Desulfobacterota > Dissulfuribacteria > Dissulfuribacterales > QOAL01 > JAADCZ01. The sequence continues at coordinate 22,113 of JAADCZ010000082.1, read as the reverse complement.
CCGGGAGGTGGTGGAGATAGGCGGAGGTCGCTCCAAGGCCGGCTATCGATGCCAAAAGGAGCCATTCCCTGGTGAGGGTGTCTATGATGATTTCTCGTCTAGTTTTCATGAAATGTGAGCCTGATTGGCCTCCTTTTGAAAAGTATAGTGATCAAATGCCAAAAAAGCCAGAAGTCCATTTTTGCCCCAGGCAAGTTTTAGATTTCTTGAAGGCTTCTTGAAAAGGTGTTAGCCTTTTCCAGCACCTTCTCTTTGAAGAGAAGAGATAAAAAGCAAGCCAATGGGAGTCAGCCAATGGATTTTGAGGCAGTCATAGGCCTTGAGGTACACGTTCAGCTCAAAACAAACAGCAAAATCTTTTGTTCCTGCTCCACCGAGTTTGGCGCACCGCCAAACACGCACACATGCCCTGTGTGCCTCGGTATGCCAGGAGTATTGCCAGTTCTGAATCGCAAGGCCGTTGAGTACGCCATGAAGATGGCCCTTGCCACGAACTGCACGATAAACAAGACCAACGTGTTTGCCAGAAAACACTATTTTTATCCTGATTTGCCAAAGGGGTACCAGATCTCCCAGTATGAACTTCCCTTGGCAGAGGCTGGATACATCGATGTCGAGACAGAGGCAGGGGTGCGAAGAATCCGCATCAACCGTATTCATATGGAAGACGATGCTGGCAAGCTGATTCACGATGAATCGAGGCCAGTGAGCTATGTGGACCTCAATCGTACGGGCACGCCCCTTATAGAAATAGTTAGTGAGCCTGACATCAGGACGCCCGAAGAGGCATCAAGCTACCTCAAAAAGATTCGCCAGATAGTGCGTTATCTGAAAATAAGTGACGGCAATATGGAAGAGGGAAGCCTCAGGTGTGATGCCAACATAAGTCTCAGGCCCAGGGGGCAGGAGAAGTTTGGAACAAAGGCCGAACTCAAAAACATGAATTCCTTTCGTCATGTTCAAAAGGCCCTGGAGTATGAGATAAGGCGACAGACTGCCCTCTTGCTGGATGGAAAGGAGATAGTGCAAGAGACGAGACTCTATGATGCCTCAAAGGGTGTGACTCATTCCATGCGCGGAAAGGAGGAGGCCCACGACTACAGATATTTCCCTGACCCGGACCTAGTGCCAATCAAGGTGGACGATGAGTGGCTCGAAAGTGTACGTAAGTCCCTGCCGGAACTGCCCGATGAAAAACGCCAGCGTTTCGTAACAGAGTATGGCCTTCCAGACTATGATGCCCAGGTGCTCACAGACTCGATTGACCTGGCTGAATACTTCGAACAGTGCGTAAAGCTCTATCCAGAGGCAAAAAAGGTGAGCAACTGGATCATGGTGGAGCTTTTGAAGCTGTTGAAGAAGGATGAACAAGACATCCTCCATTGTAATGTCACCCCCAAAATCCTGGCAGAGCTCCTTGGCCTCATTGATAAGGGTACTATCAGCAGCAAGATAGCCAAGAAGATCCTTGAAGAGATTTATGACCACGGTGGCAGCCCATCAGAGATAGTGGAACGAGAGGGCTTGGCCCAGGTTAGCGATGAGTCAGAGCTTGCAGCCATTGTTGAGCAGGTGGTTCGGGACAATCCAAAGGAGGTCGAGAAATACAGGGCCGGCAAGAAGAAGGTCATGGGCTTCTTTGTGGGGCAGGTCATGAGGCAGACCAAGGGCAAGGCCAATCCAAAGATGGTAAATGAACTTTTGATTAAGCTGCTTGATAAGGCATAGTGGAAGATGAACGACATTTTAGAGCTTTTGAAAGAGGCTGGCAGCCAGATAGTGCCCTTCAAGTGGGAGGACGAGCGGTTCTACCTGCTGGATCAGAGGCTTTTGCCCCACAGGGAAGAGTGGCTCGAGTGCAAGGGCTGGCAGGATGCTGCACAGGGGATAACCGATATGGTCGTCCGGGGTGCACCAGCCATTGGAATAACCGCAGCCTTTGGCGTGGTGCTGGCCGTAAGGGAGCTAGTCCAGAACAAGGCAGAGGGCATACACGACTCCCTCCAAGGGATAGCGAAACAGATCTTAAAGGCCAGGCCAACCGCTGTGAACCTAAAATGGGCAGTCAGGAGAATGATGTCTTCCCTGGAGGGAGTTCCTGCAGGCCAGGCCTATGAGACAGCTGTGGCAGAGGCCCTCAAGATATGGGAAGAAGACGCCCGGGCCAATATTGAGATGGGTCGTTTGGGAGGCCAGCTTCTGCCAGATGGAAAAGGCGTGCTGACCCATTGTAATGCAGGGGCCCTTGCAACTGGCGGTTATGGCACGGCCCTTGGTGTGATAAGGGGAGGTATCAGATTAGGTAAGAGGATTTGGGTACACGCAGACGAGACAAGGCCTTGGCTTCAAGGGGCCAGACTTACGGCATGGGAGCTTATAAAGGATGGGATTGAGGTCACCCTAAATGTGGATGGTGCTGCAGGTGTGTTGTTACGCAGCTCCACCATTGGTGCCGTGGTGGTTGGTGCAGACAGGGTTGCTGCAAATGGTGATGTAGCAAACAAGATTGGCACATACACCCTCGCTGTTCTGTGCAAGGAAAATGGCGTGCCCTTTTACGTGGCAGCCCCTTGTTCAACCCTTGACCATGAATGCCCATCGGGCAAAGACATCCCCATTGAAGAGCGTGATGGTGCCGAGGTGACCAGATGCGGCGACACAGAAGTGGCTGCCAGGGGCGTTAAGGTTTTCAATCCGGTGTTTGATGTTACCCCTGCCGAGCTGGTTACTGCCATAATTACTGAAAGGGGAGTGTTGAGACCGCCCTATGACAAGGCCATCGCTTCTGTCGCCCCTTGACCATCTGTTGAGGGCAGTGGCTGATTCCCTCGATGCCCATACGAGTGCCCTCTTTATCAGGGTGCCCAAGGGTCGGTTGAGGCTCGAGGCATGGCACAGTCTTTCGGACTGCATTGATGAAGCTGCAGAGATAGAAATAGGCCACGGTCCAGTCGGCTGGGTGATGAGGGAGCAGCGGCCCCTCAACATTGCCCGCTTCAAGCAGGATAGCCGAATTATTGGGCTCTATAGGGACGATGTTGGGATAAAGTCATTTTTGGCAGTACCTCTACCTGAAGATGCAGGCGTTATCATGGTTGACAGCAAGACCAGACTGAAATTTACCGATAAGCATCTAAACATCATGATGTCCTTTGCCCAGTGCGTGATGCAACTTTTGAATGTAAGCAGGCTCGAGGCGGAAAATAGGCTCCTCCTGAAACTTTTGAGGTGGGATGCATCGTTCGATTCCGACTTTATACAAGGCCTGAAGGGTTCGATGAAGGTGCTTTCCTTTAATATCTGCCTGGTTTTGAGGAGGGTGCAGGAGAAGAATTTTTTTACAGTGGAGTCAGTGGTGACTGCTGGTAATGAGAAATGCCCTGATTGTGACAAGGTTGCTGGAAAGAGGTTCCCCTTGGCAGAGGGTGGGGTGTGTGGCTGGATCTTCAGGCATTGTGAAGGCCTTTTTTTAAAGGATTTTGGTGCTGACCCAGAGCGCCGGGTACTCTTGGCCAAGGATGAAGAGCTGGGCCCCAAGAACACGGTCTTGGGTCTATTTTTTCCTGCCTCCCCCAAGGATGTCTTCAGAATAGATCATGCGTTGGTATTTGCCGGTGATGTCCATACAGATGCATGGCCCCAAGGCCTGCCGGAGATATTGAAGCAGCGGCTCGAAAGGATGGTTCCGTGGCGTTGAATGTCATAAGACACCTTCTCAAGCAAGACGTGGCCATTGACCTTGGCACGGCCAACAGCCTCATCTATCTCCAGGGGGAAGGGGTTGTGCTCAATGAACCCACGGTTATTGCCGGTAACAGCATGGGGGAGCCTGTTGCAGTGGGAAGAAAGGCCAAGGCGTACCTTGGCAAGACTCCGCCGGGCATGGTGGTCAAGCGGCCCATGAAGGCCGGAGCCGTGGAGGATGTGGATGCAGTGTCCCTGTTCCTAAAGGAAATTGTTGCAATGGCCAGGGACAGGCGCCCGGTATTGTCATCCAAGGTAATCATCTGCATACCTTCGAGACTGACCCATGTTGAGAAGAGGGCAGTGTTGGATGCTGCAAGAGATGCGGATTTCAAAAAGGTTTATCTCCTGGAGGAGGCCATGGCCGCAGCCATTGGTGCTGGGCTCGATGTGGCCAGCCGGAAGCCTTCCATGGTTGTGGACATCGGCGGAGGAACCACCGAGGTGGCGGTAATTTCCCAGATGGCCTATGTGGTATCCGATTCCAGGAGGATAGGCGGAGACGATCTGGATGAGGCCCTTCGCTACTTCATGCTGAGAAAGTATGGCCTTCGGATAGGGCCAAACACTGCTGAAAGACTAAAGTGGGATCTGGGCTCTGCCACCCTCGAGGAGGCGGAAAAACTTGAGCCTTGCAGGGTTGGAGGGCAGGATGTCACAAGGCAGATTCCAGCGGTTGTCGATGTAACACCCCAGGAGGTGCAGGATTGTTTATCCGGGTTGGTGGATGAGATAGCCTTTATCATTTCTGAAGTGTTCACCAATCTCGATTCTTCGGTCAAGGAGGAGATAGCCCAGGACGGCATCCATCTAACTGGCGGGGTGAGCCTCTTGAGGGGGCTTGATAAGTTTCTTGAAGATGTGATCGGGGTGCCGGTAAAGAGGGTCAAATCCCCTTTGGAAACGGTAGTTTTTGGGGCTGGTCAAGTGCTTTCGTCATTTAAGACCTATAAGTCCATTTTTTCTAACTAACAGTGCAGGGAAATCAAGTGGTTAGCGAGACGGCGGATCTCAACAAACAGGAACCGTTCATTTCTGTGGTGGTTCCGGTATTCAATGAGGAAGAGAACATACCTGAACTTTTAAAGCGTATTTGGGCAGGCCTTTCTGAAACGGGCTGGAGCTTTGAGGTCATTGTGATTGACGATGGCAGTACCGACAGGACTGCCCAGATTCTAAGGGAACAAAAAAGGCTGTACCCCGAGCTAAGGGTTGTGATCTTCAGGAAAAACTTTGGTCAGAGCGCTGCCATGACGGCCGGCTTCGACCTTGCCCGGGGAAGTGTTGTGGTCACCATGGATGGGGATTTGCAAAATGACCCTGCTGACATCCCCCGTCTGGTAGAGAAGCTCCAAGAAGGTTATGATGTGGTGTCGGGCTGGAGAAAGGACAGAAAGGATGCAAAGGTCTCCAGACTGCTTCCCTCCAAAATTGCCAACTGGCTCATTGGCAGGACAACCGGCGTCAGGCTCCATGATTATGGATGTTCCCTAAAGGCCTACCGCAGTGAAATATCCAAGAATCTACTCTTGTATGGGGAACTGCACCGTTTCATCCCGGTACTTGCAAGTTTTCAGGGTGCGCGCATTGCCGAGGTGGTGGTGACTCATCATCCACGTACCCGGGGCAAGAGCAAGTATGGTATAGGCCGGACGTACAGGGTGCTGCTTGATTTGATGTTGATGCTTTTTTTTCAGAAGTTCGCTACACGGCCACTTCAATTTTTCGGACTGGCTGGTGGGCTCATGTTTGTAGCAGGAATGTTGATCGAGCTTTATCTAACCGCTCAAAAATTGTTTTTCGGGCAAGACATCGGCGGCAGGCCCCTGCTGCTCTTTGGTGTTTTGCTCATCATTTCTGGTCTGATGCTCTTCTGCATCGGCCTTTTGGCAGAACTCATTATCAGAACCTATTACGAGGCCAGCGGAAAGAGAATCTATGCCATCAGGGAGATAATAGAATGATGGCAGCGTCTCCAAGAGCTCACAAGGCATTTTGGAAGGCGGCGGCCCTTTGGGCACCGGTGTCTACTGAGGCCTCTTGCACAGGGTAGCTTAATAAATTGGAAAAATTTAAAGGCGTCAGTAAATTCATACTGCGGGTAGTTGTAAGTGTTGCCATTCTTTTGTGGCTTTTTTCACGTATTGATGTACGCTCGGTCTTTGCCGCCTTTACAACCATATCCACTAGTGCCTGGCTGGGTGCCTTTGGGCTTTATCTGGCCTCCCAGGTAGTAAGCAGCCTCAGGTGGTTCATCATTGGCAGAACCCTTGGTTTTGGTGGAAGGTTCCTTACATATCTGAAATTCTATTTTGTTGGAATGTACTTTAATCTCTTTTTGCCATCTGCAATTGGCGGAGATGTATTGAAGGCGTTTTTTCTGGCCAAGGGTGGAAACAGTAAGCTAAAGGCCTCCTATTCCATCCTGGCAGACAGACTCTTTGGCCTGTGGGCAATGTTCATCATTGGTGGTATCTCTGTGGCCATGGATCCTTCGACCCTTCCAGCCAAGTGGCGTCATATACTCATTTTCTTGGCCCTTTCCATGACGGTTGCAGCCCTTCTGGTGCCATTTTTCCAAAAGGCCATAGACAGGCTCACAAAGAGTATAGGGACCAGGTGGGGGCTTGCAGCCAAGGCGCTTTGGGCCCTGGAATACATGCTGGTCTTTTGGAAGTACCCCAAAAGCCTTGTGCAATGTTTGGGTCTATCCCTGATACTCCAGCTTTTCGGCATGATAGGCGCCTTTTTGCTGGGGCAGGGGTTGGATTTGGGCCTTGGAATAGGTTTCTATTTCAGTGTGCTGCCCCTTATTGCTATACTTACTGTGTTGCCCATAAGTTTTAGCGGTTTAGGGGTACGTGAAGGCGGCTTTATCTATTTTTTTCACCTAAAGGGTGTTCCCATGGAAAAGGCAGTTGCCCTCAGTCTCAGCGTTTTTGCCGTGCAGGCTGCAGCCGCCCTGATTGGCGGAATCGGTTACATGGCTGGCGTTCACAGGGAGGCACTCACTGATATATGAGTCTAGAACAATCTCAGGGAATTCAAGGCCCGGAAAGTAACTGTCAGGGTGTGTGGACAAGGCGATTTGTGTGGCTTTTGCTCATGACCGCTGGGGTCAGGTTGGCCTTTCTCCTTTTGAGCCCCCTTGAACTTTCTCCGGATGAAGCCTACTACTGGGACTGGTCGCGAAATCTTGCCTGGGGCTATTATAGCAAACCTCCAATGGTTGCCTGGTTGATTGGGGCAGCCACGTCGATTCTGCCGGTGAGTGAGGTTGGCGTGAGGTTCCCTGCAGTTTTATTGAATGTACTGGCACTGGCAGGGATTTTTTTGTGCGGCAGAAAAATGGCAGATGACAAGGCCGGTTTCATTGCGGCACTCACATACGTGGCTACAATCGGCTCTGCGGTGGCAGGATACATCATGACCATCGATGCCCCGCTTCTCTGTTTCTGGGTGTGGACCCTTTACTTTTTCAGCTCTGGAATCGACGAAGCAAGAAAGGGCTCAAAACAGGCATGGCTTTGGTGGCTGTTTGCAGGCGTTATGTGTGGACTAGGGCTTTTGTCCAAGCAGACAATGGTTGCCTTGACCTTTGCCTCGGCCCTTTTTTTGTTCTCCTTGAGGGATACCAGGGGGTTTTTAAAGCAAAAGGGCCCTTATCTCTTCTTTCTAGTGCAGTTTATTATGGTGGTTCCCTTTCTTTTGTGGAACTACCGAAACGGCTGGATAACCTTTCTCCATACGGCCCATCATTTCGAAGGGGCAGAAAAGGCCCGCCACTTGAGAATAGGAACCTTTTTTGAGCTTTTGGGAAGCCAGATTGGAATAATCACTCCCCTCATATTTTTTCTGGTGTTTTGTGCAGCCATTGCCTCTCTGGCTGTGATAGCAAGAAATCTCAAAAGGAGTCCTCAAAGTGTGGCTTGGCCCCTATTGGGTCCAATCTATTTGGAAATCAGTGGTTTCTTCCCCTTGGCAGCCGTTTTCCTTCTAAGTTTTACCCAGAGGGTAAACGCCAACTGGCCGGCTCCCTTCTATCTATCATTGTGCATTCTTCTTGGGATATGGCTTCATGCCCAGTGGGCCCAGAGTAGGTGGCAAGACCGCTGCAGGGCCCTTTTCCCCCGGGCAATCTTGCTTGGTCTATTCTTGGTGATTCTCACCTATAGTGTTCCCTTTATCTTCGTTTATACGCCCCTCGAGGGTAAGCCCTTCGACCCAACTGTGAGGCTGCGCGGGTGGAGACAGCTTGGCATTGAGGCCCAGGAGCTCTTTGAATCACTGCCAAGGCCAAATATGAGCTTTGTGGTTGCAAGGAGGCGCCAGACAGCCAGTGAGCTTGCCTTTTACATGAAAGACAGGCCACGGGTTTACAGATGGAATGGTTTTGCTAGAAAAATAAAGAGTCAATATGAGCTTTGGCCAGGCCCGATTGACAAGCTTGGCTGGGATGCCTTGGTCATTATCGATGTCGAAAAGGATATAAAGGGCCTCGATAGGTGTTTTTCATCCTTCACGTTTCTTAAGAGGATAAAGGTACCCCTCGGTAATGGCCGGTTTCGCGTTTTTAATGCCTATCTTGGAAGGAGGCTTGAAAAATGGGCTCCAACATAGATGCTATATTCGATGTCCTGTACAAGATAGATCTGTACCTTTTTAATGTCATAAATCATGCCAGGAGCCACATTTTAGATGCAATCATGGTGCGGGCCTCTGATTTTGGAATCTTTGCGCCATTCATTGCTGGCTTTATTCTATATCGTCTCTATAAAGGCACCAATCGAGAGCGTGTCATGTGGTTCGTGGGCATCATTGCTGTGGTATCGAGTGACAGCCTTTGTGCCAGGGTCTTGAAACCCCTGGTGGGCAGGTTGAGGCCCTATCTTTCCCTGGATAACATATTTGTGTACAAATCCGGGAAATGGATGGTAACTTCTCCGGAGTTTCGGGCCCTGGCAAAAAAGAGCCTTTCGTGGCCTTCGTGCCATGCCACCAATATGTGGACAGCGGCTTCCTACATTTGGGGCTGGAACCGCCTTTACGCCGTGCCTGTGATACTGCTGGCTATTTTAGTCAGTTATTCCAGGGTATATCTGGGGGTTCATTACCCCCTTGACTGTGTGGGCGGAATGCTGGTTGGCCTCATGTGGGGAACGCTTCTTGTAATCATTGCAAAGAAAATGATAAATTTGGTGGAAGACGTTTTCGAAGGGCTATAAAATAAATATTTCAATTGCAAATTGCCTGGTGGCTCAGCAATGGTTAATGTTTCTGGTTATTGGAAAGTAAAATAACTTCAGGAGGTGAGGCCATGAGCAATAACTCCACAGAGTTTGAAAAGGCACTCGAGATTGGGCGTCCGCCAAATGTAAAGAGACTGTTCCCAAATTCTAAAGCACTATTGGTTAGCGGAAAGGTTATTGACAGGGCCCTTCTCAAGAAGGGAAAGGCCATGACCATTGCTGCCAATGGTCGCAATTATATCATCATAAGGGGCGTGCTCGCTGCAGCCCAGAGAGCCAAGGCAGCTGTAATTATAGAAATTGCCAGGTCTGAAGGCGGTGCTAATGCCTACTGTGCCACAAACTTTTGGAATCTGGCCCGCAGGGTGGATCAAGTGGCCAATGAGCTTGGTATAACCGTGCCCATTGCCATACATGCAGATCATTATGGAATCAAAAAACCTGAGGATATAGAGCCTGCTAAGGTTGAGATTCCAACCCTGTTCCAAATGGGCATCACCTCCATTGCCATAGATGCTTCCCATCTTCCAGACGATGAAAATCTCTTGGCCAACATCGAGCTAAACCCCTATGTACCCAAGTGGGCAGGCCTGGAGACAGAGGTTGGAGAGATAAAGGGCAAAGAGGGGCTATCCACAGTTGAAGAGGCACTGTTTCTGATACAGGGCCTAAATGCCCACTACATCTTCCCTGATTGGATTGCCCTAAATAATGGAACTACCCACGGAATTCAGGCAAGCGATCAGGGAATACAGGTGGAGCTAACCGCCCAAATTCACGAGGCGTTGGCGCCTTACAAGGTCTCAGGGGCGCAACATGGTACATCAGGGAACAATTCTGAACGTTTGAGACAGATTGCCCAAAAAACCAGGACGACCAAGGCCAATGTGGCTACTGCCCTCCAGATGATCAGCTGGGGCGTAATGGTAGATGAGTTCGGCAATGCCGTCATGGATGAAAATGGCGAATTCATCAAACTCAAGGGCCACGGTGTTACCGAGGCACTATGGGAAGAGATGAAGGCCTATGCCAAGGAGCGCGGCTGGAAGGGTGGAGCATACAAGAAATTGAACCTGCCCTTTGAAAACAAGATTATGGGGCAGCCCAAGGAAATCAGGGAGCGCATGGCACGAGATGTCGAGGAGTTCGTTTATGATCTCTTGGTAAACGTCTTTAATGCCGCTGATACGGCTCCAATTGCAACTGATATTATACTTGAGGCAGGTTCCTATGATTTGGGTCCCAAGGCTACGCGCATAGAGGACCCTGCCCAGTGGACTCCAGAGAAGATTAGAGAAAAGGCAAAGGGTCTCAATACGGACAAGGGGCCAAGCGGAGACTTTGACGACTAAAGGGTGAGAATAACAGGCGGGACTGCTAGGGGGCGAAGGCTCACCTGCCCCAAGGGCAAGAAGGTTAGGCCTACCTCTGACATGGTGCGCCAGGCCATGTTCAATATCCTTGATGCCGGTTATATTTATAGCTGGCCACAGATCAAGGTCATTGATTTGTTTGCAGGAACTGGCGCTTTGGGCATTGAGGCCCTATCTCGCGGGGCCCAAAGCTGCATATTTGTAGAGAGGGAGAGGGAGGCCCTTTCAAATCTCAAAAGAAATCTGTCAGCTGTTGCCGATTTGGAGGCAGAGATAAAAATTGCACCCCAGGATGTTTACAGCTTCCTGGGCCAGCCTCCAAGAGGCAAACCCCCTTACTTGGCAAATTTGGTGCTCGCAGACCCCCCGTATGGGAAAGGTCACCTCGAAGGGTTGTTGAAAGTGCTTTCGTCTGACAAGTTTTGGATAGACAAGGATGCGATTGTTGTGGTTGAAGAAAGCAGTGCAGAGTCCCTTGACCCTGAGCGGTATGGTTTTCAACTAGACCAGAAGAGGGGTTATGGGAACACCGCTCTTTTTTTTCTAGAAAGGAAATCCAGCTGAACCAATGGAAAAGATTATTGTGTATCCGGGAACCTTTGACCCGGTAACCTATGGACATATTGACCTCATTAAGAGGGCTTTGAGGATTTTTGACAAGGTTATTGTGGCTGTTGGGCGAAATCCCTCCAAGGCCCCCCTCTTCAGCACAGACGAGAGGGTGGACATGATAAAGCAGTCCCTTAACTCCTTTCAGAATGTGGAAGTCGAGGCCTTTGACTGCCTGTTGGTGGATTACGCCAAAAAGAAGGGGGCTTGTGCAATTCTGCGGGGGCTTAGGGCTGTATCAGATTTCGAGTTTGAACTTCAGCGGGCAATTATGAACAGAAAGCTCGATAGATCCATTGAAACAGTCTTTCTCATGACAGGTTTCAGGTGGATTTACATAAGCTCAACCATTGTCAAAGAGGCAGCCCAGTTTGGAGGAAGCCTTGATGGCCTCGTGCCACCCCATGTTGAAAAGGCCATGAGGGTCAAGTTTGGTCTGCCTCCAGATGGGGGGACCAACGGTTGCTAGACGGGGTGCATTTCAGTTGGATTTGCAGGGTCTTTAGGCGTATCCGCTGAAAATGGTTCCTGGTGTGTAGTTGGGCCAACTGCCGGGCAGGTCTTGGGCATCGGTTGTTTCATCTCGAGATTTTGAGCCCTTTTCTGGACCGTCTGTTTGTTCCTTGGCCAACTCTGCCAGTGCCTGTGCCTTTTGGCTCTGGGCTCGTGCGGCAACGGCTCTATCCTGGGATGAAGGGCGAGCCGGTGCAAGGGCTGCCTTGATAACCACATCCATCTTTTTAAGAGTCTCTTCAGGGTCACCTTCAGGGGCTACATCTATGGAAACTTCACCACCCACTGCATAGCGTTTCCCATCTGGGCCTTGCTGATATTGGTAGGAGGGGCCACCCTTTACGTAGCGCCCTCCTGCGGCAAAGTGGGCTCGTTCATGGGCACGGACTTCCTGGTCTCTGGCCTTTAGCTCTTGAAGCAGTTTCCAATCTTCCTGACTGATAGAAACAGTTGACGAAGAATTTCGCCCCTGCTGGGCCTGGGGCGAGTTTCGTGCTGCCCCTGTAGTATTGTCAGGGGAGGTGGTTTGCGAAGACTCCTGGCTAGCTCCCCTGGAGGGCTGGTTTCCTGCCTCTAGGGCCAGTGAAGAGCCCTGTCCATAGACATGGAGACGCCAAGAGGAGGGAATGTTGGAATTTATAGTCATCATGATGAGCTCGCCCTGTAGCCATTGATTCTCTCCTATTATCGACATATTTGGGCCAGGCCTTTAATTGCAACGAGCCTGTTTTGACCCTTTATGCCCGTTTTTTTGCACGGGGCGATAGTTATTCTCCCAATGGATTTCCTGGCCAGGGCGAACTTGATGGAGCGGTTTCTTAGAGAAGTCCCTCGGATTTTTCTCCAAAGACCTCGGCGCTGAATACTAGTATCTGGGTATTTGGATCCTTCCAGCAGCCTGGCATCATCCCTGCCTTTATGCAGGTTTGGTCCAGAAATGTATAGCGGTCCCAGCCATATTCAGTGGCAACCTGAGGTAACAACACACCGTGATAAGGCCCATTTATGAGATATATTCCGTGTTTCCCAACCTCGATTTCCTCCGGGCTGGAAACAGGCCTCAAGGGAGTGAGGGCCGATATTTCGATATCGATCTCGGGCAGCTCACTTGGCTCCAGGGGTTTGAAGCGCGGGTCTTGGAAGGCCGCTGCAATGGCCATGTCGGCCACTGTCTCGTAGAGTGGTTTTTCTGATACAAAGTTTCCTATACAGCCCCGGAGCTGTCCATGTTTGTGAAGGGTGACAAAGGCCCCTCGTCTTTCCATGAGCCCTGGGCTTGAGACCAAGGGCAGTTCCAGGGCCCTTCCAGCCAGTTCCGCTTCAATTGCCGATCTGGCCAGTTTGAGTAAAAATATTCGTTCCTGACGGGTTAGGGTCATGACCTGCCTCCTTTTTGGGTAATGGTTACAGGCGCCAATATCGGATGTTCCTGTCCTTGAAGTCTTCCTTGCTGAATATGCTTTTTACATCCACTACCACGCCTTTGTCAGGGGTCAACATATTGACAACGGCTTGAGCCCCTTTCTTAATATAATCATCATGAGCCACTGCCAAAATGACCGCATCTGAATTCATGGGCAGGTCTTTCACCAACTTGATTCCATAAACTTGGTCTGCTTCCTTTGGGTCTGCAATTGGATCATGGACCAAGGGTTCGATTCCATATTCCCTAAGTTCCGAGATAATATCTATGACCTTGGTATTTCTGATATCGGGGCAATTTTCCTTGAAGGTAAGCCCCAGTATCGAAACCCGTGCACCTTGCACCCTTACGCCAGCATGAATCAGCTCCTTGACTGTGCGTTGGGCTATATAGGTCCCCATAAAGTCATTTATGCGCCTTCCGGCAAGGATGACCTCGGGACGGTAGCCTGTCATCTGGGCGCAGTAGGTAAGGTAGTAAGGGTCGACACCAATGCAGTGGCCTCCAACCAGGCCAGGGCGAAAGGGTAGAAAGTTCCACTTGGTACACGCAGCATCCAGTACCTCTTTAGTATCGATGCCAAGCCTGTTGAAGATTATGGCAAGTTCGTTCATCAGGGCGATGTTCAGATCCCTCTGGGTGTTTTCGATCACCTTTGCGGCTTCGGCGACCCGGATGCTAGATGCCCTGTAGACTCCCGCCTCTACAACCATTTCATATAGGCTTGCTATGGTATCCAGTGTCTCCTCGTCCTGACCAGCGACCACCTTTACTATCTTGGCGAGGGTATGCTCCTTGTCCCCTGGATTGATACGTTCAGGGGAATATCCCACCTTGAAGTCCGCACCATTTTTCAGCCCCGATGTTTTTTCCAGGATGGGCACACACACATCCTCTGTTACACCAGGGTAAACCGTTGATTCATAGACAACTATCGTGCCTGGGGTAAGAGCCGAGCCAACGAGCTCCGAGGCAGATTTTATATGTTTGAGGTCTGGCAGATGGGTGTTTGTGATGGGTGTTGGGACTGCCACAATGATTACCTGTGCCTTTTTGAGTTCAGAGGGATCGGTGGTAAAGGTTAGATGTTTGGCAGCCTGAAAATCTTCCTCGGATACCTCACCTGTGATATCACAGTGGTTCTTGAATTGGTCTATCTTCTCGCTGCTAATGTCAAAGCCAATGCAATTGATTTTTTTTCCGAATGCTATGGCCAGAGGCAAACCAACATATCCCAGGCCAACAACGGCTACCGTATCGAGTTTCATTGTTTTTTAAGACTCCTCCTCTTGATCATATTGGTACTAAAGAATTTTAGTTCAAAATAAGTCTAGTACAACTTCTTTGGAATAAAAATTGAAATGTGAATAATTGGTTCCCCTTTTTCAAATAAAATAAACACGATTTTTTTTATCTTGTTTATTGACATTAGTCCTGTATTTTGTTATTTAATGATAACAAATATCAAAAAGGATTTTTTGTTTGATGCGAATTACCAATCAGAGAGAGATAATTTTAGAGGAACTAAGGCGACTAAAGAGCCATCCTACCGCCGATGAGCTTTACGAGGTAGTGAAAAAGAGATTGCCTCGTATAAGTATTGCCACTGTTTATCGTAATCTGGAGCGGTTGTCAGAGGCGGGCATGATACATAAATTAGAATACGGAGGTCGTCAGAAGAGGTTCGATGGAGATGTCACGCCTCATTGTCATGTGGTCTGTGTCAAGTGTGGGCGAGTGTCTGATGTAGAGACCGTGCCAGAGGTGGATGCTGAACACCTGGTGGTAGATTCCCGGGGATACAAAATTTTTGATGGTGTAATTCAGTTCGAAGGGCTGTGTCCAAAGTGTCAGCTCTTGGAGGAAAAGAAAATTAATTAGTGGAAAATTAATTAACTGCTAATAACAAACGTACTATATTAAATAGGAGGAAGCTATGGCTTGTAAGTGCAAAAAAAAGGGAGAAAAAGAGATTAAGTTGACTGAAGAGCAGGAAAAGATTTTGAGGGCAATGGCAGAGATGGACGGCCCCGTTGCCTCAAAGCAGATCTCTGAGGCCACTGGGATTCCCACGAAGTCCCTTAGCTGCAGGATCAGGAGTCTCAAGAACAAAGGTCTTCTCGATAGTCCAGCCAGGTGTAAGTACGAAATAACCGAAGCAGGGCGTCAACTCGTTGGCGCTTAGGTATCACAGTATCTGCCTTAATTTTCAGGCACCATTAAAAGGTGAAAGGAATCGGAAATGGCATCGATCAAGGGAACAGAAACAGAAAAAAATATTTTGAAGGCCTTTGCAGGTGAGTCCCAGGCCAGAAACAGATACACCTATTTTGCCAGTCAGGCAAAAAAGGAAGGTTATGTCCAGATTGCAGCTGTCTTCGAGGAGACGGCCAACCAGGAAAAAGAACATGCCAAGAGGCTTTTCAAATACCTGGAAGGCGGCGAGGTGGAAATCACCGCTGGGTTTCCAGCTGGTGTCATCGGGACCACTTTGGAAAACCTAAAGGCTTCTGCTGCTGGTGAAAATTATGAGCATACCCAGATGTATCCGGAGTTTGCAGCAAAGGCTCGGGAAGAGGGTTTTGAAGAGATAGCCTGTGTCTTCGAGGCAATTGCAGTCGCTGAAAAGTTCCACGAGGAACGGTTCGAGGCATTGGCCCAAAAGATTGAAGAAGGCAAGATTTTCAAGAGGGACGAGCCGGTCAAGTGGCGTTGCAGGAATTGCGGATACGTGCACGAGGGGCAGGAGCCCCCAGAGAAGTGCCCTGCATGTGCTCATCCCAAGGGGTATTTCGAGCTTTTGGTAGAAACCTGGTAGCCTTCCAGGCAGTTTCAATAAATCAAAACATACACAAGGAGGAAGACAAATGTGCGTAATGGTAACTAAGAAAGCTCCAGATTTTAAGGCTCAGGCGGTCATGCCAAATGACGCCATTGAAGAGATCACCTTGTCTCAGTTCAAGGGCAAGTATGTGCTGCTCTTTTTCTATCCACTGGATTTTACGTTCGTCTGACCAACAGAGATTATCGCCTTGGACAAGGCGGCAGACAAGTTCCGTGAAAAGAACTGCGAAGTCATGGCAATTTCCGTGGATTCGCCTTTTACACACTATGCATGGCGCCAGACGCCTGTAGAAGAAGGTGGCGTAGGAAAGATCAGCTATCCCTTGGTTTCAGACCTGACCAAGAAGATATCCCTTTCCTATGGGGTTCTGCTTGAGGATGAAGGCATTGCCTTAAGGGGGCTGTTCCTCCTTGATAAAGAGGGAGTGGTAAGGCATCAGCTGGTTAACGATTTGCCCCTTGGCAGGAACATTGACGAGGCCCTCAGGATTCTTGAGGCGCTACAGTGTCACGAGAGCCAGGGTGAAGTTTGTCCGGCAAACTGGCGTCCAGGTGAGGAGGCAATGAAGCCGACTCCAGATGGCGTCAAGGAATATCTTTCTAAGCACGCAAAATAAGAAGGAAGATGGGTTGCGGAAGGGGTGGCAGGGTGCCCTGCCACCCAGTGGAGCTCATGTGGACGAAGGACAGAGAAATCGGGAAATAATCAACTTCTGGAGGAAGGATTATGAAGAGCAAGTTTTTGTTAGGGCTGTTGATGGCAGTGGTTGTGCCAACTAGCCTCATGGCTGCCCAGATGGGCACCTATAAGTACGATGATTTTAAAAAGCCACAAAAGTGTGGCATGTGTCACAAGGAGATTTATCAGGAGTGGCAGCAGACCCTCATGTCAAAGAGTTATACCCACAAGTGGGATCAGGTCGAGTATTTTCAGCTTGCTTTGCCCCACTCCAAAAAGCTTGAAAAGGTTGCTGGTGTAAAGGCCGGGTGTATTGCATGTCATGGTCCTCTGGCATTTTTGTCTGGGGATATACCTCCAAAGCCTGCTTCGGCAAATACAAGGGCCAATGAAGGGGTTTCCTGTGACGTGTGTCATAGCATAACAGGCACCACAGAAAAGGAACCATTCAACTTCAGCTTTATCATAAAGCCTGGAGACGTAAAAAATGGCCCCAGAAAGGATGCCAAGTCCCCATTTCATGGCACAAGGTTCAGCCAGTTTCACAAGACTGCTGAGTTCTGTGCAACCTGCCACGATGAGCAGAGCCCCTATGGCCCTTGGGTCAAATCCACCTATCGTGAGTGGAAAGAAGGGCCTTATTCCAAGGAGGGCGTAGTTTGTCAGGATTGCCATATGCACAAGGCTCCAGGCAAATCTGCCATGGGTGGCAAGGAGCGCAGCGACATAGCCCACCATGTATTTCAGGGCTCCCACTCACCAACAAAGGTGGCTGGTGCAGTCGATGTAGCCATTTACTCCAGCAAGAAGGATCTGGCCCCAGGAGAAACGGTAAATCTCAAGGCCGTTCTCTTTAACGGCAAGGTTGGCCATGCAATACCGTCTGGTTCCTCTGAGGAAAGGATGCTCTGGCTCGAGGTGGTTGCAATCGATGCCAATGGCAAGAGCTACCAGATCCCTGTGCAGCCAAAGGGTTTCAAGGGTGAGGAATACACCATTGCAGACTCAAAGGCCATGACCTACCAGGCCATAGGCGAGATTATGGAGATAAAGGATTTCAAGGGCCTCAAGAGGGATGGAGACATTCCAGATGGTGCCAGAATCTTCAGGAAACCATTCTTTGACCCCAAGGGCCGCATGACTGTTTGTCAGTGGTACACAAAGGACAACAGCCTTGTTGATTACAGGATCAAGCCCAGGGAAACAAAGATAGAAAAGTATGTCTGGCAGCTCCCCAAGGGCTTGCCAAAGGGCAAGTTGACCATACGTGCAAATCTCTTTTATGCACAGGTTCCAAGCTCCATTGGAAAGTTCTTCAAACTGCCAGAGTCTGAATATATGCCAATGCTGGTTAACAGCGCGGAGATGACCCTCAATGTCAAATAAAAAGGGTGACTAGAATGAAGAGAAGGCATTTTGTACAGGCTGGCGCAGCAGGGGCAGCCCTGCTCCTGGCAGGCGAGTTCTTTAGGGCAAGGGCTTATGATGACGTGCACATAAGTAAGGGCAAAATCAATACCTTGGTTCATCGTGACAAACCATCTTTGCTCGAAAAGAAACATGTACCCCTGGTAGAGGCCCCAAAGGCGGTCAAGCCCGGGCAGTGGTTCAAGGTGAATGTGAAGGTGGGGTACATGGTGGAACATCCATCCAAGCCGGCTCACTGGATAGACAGGATCGAGCTTCAGCTGGATGGCAAAAGGGTGTCGGAGATAATCAACATTGCCGGCGGGGTCACTTCACCCAATGCATGCTTTACCATTAGGCTGGATAAGCCAGGGGACGTAAAGATCGAGGCCATAGCCGATTGTAATCTGCATGGAACCTGGCTTGGTGAGCCTGTGTATATAAAAGTCAGTTGACAACAGTTAACCCAACAAGGAGTAAATCCATGACCAAAAAACTAGAAGTCTACAAATGTGAAGTGTGCGGCAATATGGTGGAGATGATCCATGAAGGTCAGGGGCAGCTGGTTTGTTGCGGCAAGCCCATGGTCTTGATGGAAGAGAATACCGTTGATGCCTCCAAGGAGAAACACGTGCCAGTTGTTGAAAAGATAGATGGAGGCTACAAGGTAAAGGTAGGAAGCGCGGCTCATCCCATGGAAGAAAAGCACTATATCGAATGGATTGAGCTGATTGCTGGCGATGTTGCCCAGCGCGTATTCCTGAAGCCCGGCCAAGAGCCTGAAGCCAGCTTTTGTACAGATGCCACGACCGTTACTGCCAGAGCGTACTGTAATCTTCATGGACTGTGGAGGAGTTAGAAAGATGCTCAGTGAGAAAATGGAGAAGGCTCTCAACAAGCAGATAAATGCGGAGATGTACTCGGCATATCTCTACCTTTCTATGGCGTCGTATTTTGAAAGCGTGGATCTGGAAGGTTGCGCCCACTGGATGAAGGCTCAAACCCAGGAAGAGATGATTCATGCCATGAAGATATACGATTTTGTCATAGAGCGTGGTGGCAGGGTCTTGCTCGAGGCCATAGAGGCACCGAAACAGGAGTGGGACTCGGCACTGGCTGTCTTCGAACATGCCTACGAGCATGAAAAGTATGTGACGAGCCTTATTAACGATCTGATGAATCTGGCCATTGAAGAAAAGGATCATGCGACCCAGATATTTCTCCAGTGGTTCGTCAGTGAACAGGTGGAAGAAGAGGCTTCGGCAAATGGAGTCGTTCAGAAGCTGAAACTCGCAGGTGCCCCCGATGGTAAGGGTGGCGGACTTTTCATGGTGGATCGTGAGCTAGGTCAAAGGCCCCTTCCTGTACCTATGCCTCAAAATTAGGAATAGCCCTTCTTTTGGATTGTTGGAAGCAGGGTCCCGGCTCTGGGGCCCTGTGTTCCAGGATTGAGTTTAATTCGTTAGTTGTTGGTCAGTTAAAAAATCAATCGGTTTTTCAATCTCCTTGGGTTGAAAGACACTAAAATTCTTGGCCCTTGGGCCAAATTATAGAGAGGTGATAGAGCCATGAAACAATACAGGTGTACTGTCTGCGGTTACGTTTATGACCCCAAAAATGGCGATCCTGACAATGAAATCAAGCCGGGAACGTCCTTTGAAGACCTGCCCGATGATTGGACTTGCCCCATTTGCGGGGCCTCAAAGGATCAGTTTGAGCCTGCTGAATAACTTTGGAGGGAAACGCTATGCAAGTTTATGAAATTAAAAAAGACATTTACTGGGTGGGGGCTGTTGACTGGCTCGTAAGGGATTTTCACGGTTATTCCACCTACAAGGGCACCACTTACAACGCCTTTTTGATGTTCGATGAGAAGAACGTCCTTTTTGACACGGTGAAGCACAACCTGTGTTCAGACCTGGTACACAGGATACGCACCCTGACTGATCCGGAAAAGATAGACTACATCGTGGTAAATCATGTGGAGATGGATCACACTGGCTGCCTGCCTGAAATTGTCGAGCTGGTTAAGCCCGAAAAGATTATCTGTTCGAAGATGGGGCACAAGAACCTGCTGGCCCATTTTCATCGCCCAGACTGGCCGTATCACGTTGTGGAAAATGGCGAAACCATCTCTGTTGGAAAGCGCTCTATCACGTTCATTGAGACACGCATGCTCCACTGGCCCGATTCCATGTTCTCATACATTCCTGAGGAGAAGCTGCTCATATCTAGCGATGCCTTTGGTCAGCACCTCGGTACGAGCGAGCGTTTCGACGATGAAGTGGATGAGTCTGAGCTCATGTATCAGGCCAAGAAATACTATGCCAATATCCTGTATCTCTACTCCCCCCAGGTTAGGAAACTGCTCAAGAGTGTGGCAGAGGCTGGCCTCGAAATAGACATGATTGCCCCTGATCATGGCGTCATCTGGAGAAAGGGCCCTGATAAGATTCTCAAGGCCTATGAAGACTGGTCCCATCACAGGGGTACGAAGAAGGCCCTGGTCATTTATGACACCATGTGGCACAGCACTGAAATGATGGCAAAGGCAGTGGCAGATGGTCTCGAGTCAACTGGAATAAGCGTGAAGCTCCTGGACCTTGCAGTCAACCACAGAAGCGAGATCGTAACCGACGTCATAGATGCCAAGGGAATCTGCCTAGGCTGTCCCACCCTCAACAATGGCCTGCTTCCCCGTATGGCCGGTTTCCTCATGTATTTGAGGGGGCTGCGCCCCGCCCAGAAATTTGGTTTTGCCTTTGGTTCCTATGGCTGGAGTGGCGAGGCTGTAAAACACATGAACAAGGCCATGGAGGAGTGGAAGTTCGAGCTCGTCCATGAAGGCATAAAGGTCAAATACGTACCCACCCATGACGACCTCAAAAGATGCAAAGAGGCAGGTCAGCTCATGGGCAAGAAGATAATAGAGGCCCTGGAAGACCAGGCATAAAGCAAAGGAGTGGCCTACTTATGAAGATACTCGTAGACAAAAATGTGGTTGAGTTTGAGCCAGAGAACCCCCAAGAGGCAGCATCCCTCGAGGTGTTGTGGAAAGTGGTCGTCGACTGCTACGGCGACAACAAAAAAATAGTGCCAATGGGTAACTACGTCCCTGGGCACGACAAGGTGGCTCGCTTCCACATAGAGGGCATTCCCGGTGGCCAGACGACCTATTCCCAGGAACAGAAGGTGGAAGAGGATTGCACATATTACTGTGCCATCTGCAACAAATACATGAACTGCAAAGCGGGTCAGCCTGTTCCCTTGTGTTGTGGCAAGGAGATGGAGCCCCTGGACTAGTTCAGGAATTGAGTCCATGTCAAAAAACAAAAAAGCAAAGGAGCGAAGGCTCTCCAGCCTGTTAAGGGCGGGGGAGCTTCCGCCCATTATGGAACTTGTTGATTCGTTACCCCCGAAAAAGCTCATCTCACCCCTGATAAGGAGTTTCTATCAGCCCCAGGGGCTTGAGAGATGGTTGGCAATAAGGGCCTTTGGCAGAGCAGTGTCAAGGCTTGCCCAGGAAGATATGGAACAGGCCCGTATTGTCATGAGAAGGCTCATGTGGAGCCTCAATGACGAGTCTGGTGGTATTGGTTGGGGCGCGCCAGAGGCAATGGCAGAGGCAATGGCCCAGAATGAGACCCTTGCCAGGGAATATGCGCGGATCTTGCTCTCCTACATCTGGGAAGACGGAAACTTCCTCGAGCATCTTCCCCTTAGAAGAGGCGCCCTTTGGGGACTTTACCGGCTCGCCCAGACTCGGCCAGATATCTTCAGGGAGATCGAGGCCTGGAAGATTTTGAGGCCCTACCTTGATGATGAGGATCCTGAGTCAAAGGCCCTGGCCATTATGGCAGTTGCCCATTCAGGCCAAAAGGAGCTTTGCCAAGACCTGGAAAAGGCCCTTTCAGATGACAGGGGCGCCCGTATTTTTACAGGGCAAGGCTTTGAGGATATTGTTATATCGAAGGCTGCCAAGGCGGCGATGGCCAAGCTTTCTTGCCTTTGAGATAAGGCCCCACATGAAATTGTGTCTTTGCCATCAAGGCCCAAAGCCAAGAAATAAGCCTTGAAATATCGGGCAGATGCGGGCTTTGCCCCCTCTGCCTCCTCTATCAATTGAAAATAAAAATCTTTGAAGGCGTCTTTGCATCTTTATTGAGGCGCCTTTTGACCGTTTGCCGCAGACCAGGTCTCTTCTAGTCCTTGACTTTGGCCTTAAACAAGGCCAGATTAACTGAACTAACTTCTCTTCCAGGAGGGGCCAGT
>JAADCZ010000034.1 GCA_013154175.1 Thermodesulfobacteriota bacterium | reverse complement strand
ACCTCCACTCGGGAATCTGCCAGGGCAGGGGCGTTTTTTAGCCTTTTTACAAAGGCCTCTTTGAGGCTTTCCGTATCAACAGGCTGGGCATTTAGGCTCCCCATGGAAAGGGTTGGCAAGATCGCCCACTGGATGCAGAAAAGAAGGAGTAAAATTAATATCTTCTTCTCCACACCCCTCGATGTCTCATGTGATTTTCCTCCTGCAAACGCCATAATACCTACTCCTTCCAAGAACCTTATCTCTTCAGATTGTTAGCGATGCCCATCATCTCGTCTGCTGTCTGTACTGCCTTGGAATTTAGTTCGTATGACCTCTGGGTTACGATCATGTCCACCATTTCAATCACCACGTCCACATTTGACTGCTCGAGGAAGCCCTGGGCTACGGTGCCGAAACTATCAGTGCCAGGGTTGCCCTCGACAGGGTCTCCAGATGCCTCGCTCTGCCTGTAAAGATTTCGCCCAACACTTATAAGACCGGCGGGATTAGGGAAATCCGTGAGGGTCAGCTGGGACTGGGCCACGGTGGCACCTGTCTGATCGGTAGCAGTGATAAGCCCATAGGCATCGATGTTGATATTTACCGTGCCCTGGGGAACGGCAAACTCTGGCTGCAACCTGTAACCTTCCGGTGTGACGATGTATCCATCCCTGTCGAGCTTGAAGGCACCGGCCCTGGTGTAGACCTCCTCGCCATTGGCCAGGACCTTGAAAAAACCCCGCCCTTCAATGGCCCAGTCGAGGTTGTTGCCAGTGTTTTCATAGTCCCCCTGGGTAAATATCTTTTGTACGGCAGCAGGCCTGGAACCCAGGCCAATCTGCATTCCTGTGGGCATCTGGCTTCCATCTCCATTTTCGGTTCCAGGCATTTTCAGGGTCTGATAGATAAGGTCGTCGAAATCTGCCCTGCTCCTCTTGAATGCCGTGGTCTTGGAGTTGGCCAAGTTATTGGAAATGACATCCATGTTGAGCTGCATGCTGTTCATGCCTGATGCAGCGGTCCATAATGCTCTCATATCTTCTTATCCTCCCTGGTTATCCGGCTTTACCCAAGTCGTTTACCGCCTTGTCATCTAGGCCATCGATTGCCTGAAGGCTCTTCTGCTGGGCTTCATAACCCCTGTTCAAGTCGATGAGATGAACCATCTCCATGACGCTATTCACATTGGACATCTCGATGTAGCCTTGCTTCACTGGTGAATCGGAAGGGGTGGGCGCACCCGCTTCCTGTGGCGCCTCAAAATAGTTGTTACCCATTCGTTTTAGTGCCTGGGGGTTATCGAAGCGTACCACGTCAATCTGAGACGCTATGGTGTCGTCTATGAAGAAATGCCCATCCTCGCTGAGCCAGACCCCATGCCCTGTGGTATCTTCCAGGGTAATCGGGGCCCCGCCTCCAAGAACTGGATATCCGTCCTGGGTTACCAGCTGGTAGTTGTCATCAAGGGTGAAGTTGCCAGCCCTTGTATAAAGCGGGCCATTTGGCCCCTGGACCACAAAAAAACCCGGGCCGTCAATGGCCATGTCATAAGGATTGTCTGACTTTCTGAGGCTGCCGGCGGAAAAATCTGCCCAGCCCTGTTCACCTTTTGCCGTCCTGGGAGTGCCATCCTGTTCTGTAAGCAGGTACTCGTGAAAGGTAACCTTGGCCGCCTTGAAACCCGTTGTTTTTGCATTGGCAAGGTTGTTTGACGTCACTTCCAGCTTACGTTCAAGGATGCGCGCCCCCTCTAGGGCCTCCATTGCACCTAGCCGTGAATATGGATGTAATCCTGAATAAAAGTCCATTGCACTGCCTCCTGCCATATTAAATAGCAAAGGCTGTGCCGCAGAAACTGTGCAAAAATCAGCCGGGTCTAAACCGGCCCTATTTGCCAGCCTTTTTGTTCACCTCGTAGACCCAGGCAAGTATCTGGGCAACGACTACGTATGTCTCTGGGGGGATTTCAGAGTTGAGATCGAGCTTGGACAAGACCTCGACCAGATCGGCCTGCTCCTTAATGGGGACTCCGGCCTCCCTAGCAAGTTCGATTATCTTTTCAGCGACCGTTCCCTTGCCCTTGGCGGTAATCTTGGGGGCACTGTCCTCGCCGGCCTTGTATCTAAGGGCCACTGCCCTCTTTACCTTTGGTTTCTTACCCATGAATGGCCCTCTTACGTCACTATGTGGAGACCGGACTTTTCATGAAGAGACACGGCCTCGGCAAGACCAGCAGCTGCCCCATCCTCGAGGCTTGAGACCTCTACATGGCCAATCCTGAATCCAGCCCTCTTGAGACTCTCAACCAGATCCAGCAGCCCCTCGCGAATAATAGGAATCTTTTCTTCCTGGGCAGAAAGGAATATGTGGAGATTTGAATCAACCTTGGAAAGATGTATCTCCATTTGGCCAAGATTGGTAAGATTAAGGTCGAAGAAAAGATGTTCCGTAATGCCCCTTGCCTCTCCAGCGACTTCTGACTCTTCCTGGCTCCAGTAACCCCACTGGCCAACTCCTTGAAATTGGCCAAGGAATATGGGCACCAAAAAAAGATTCATTCCCTTTTCAGCAAAATGGGCATGAAGTTCCGTGCCGGTTTCGAGCTGGGCGGCAAGACCCCGCAAAAATGTTTGGGCATGCTGTTTCGCATCGACCTGCCAAGGAGCCTTTGACGAATCCTTTGCACTTTCCGGGGAAAATGACGACTCCTCGAGCACATCATTATTCATGGGGCCTCTTGGAGAGGTTGTATGCCCCTTTCTTGTGGGAGAATCATGACCTTCCCCCCTTATATCTCGAGGGCCATTTGGGCCTGCTCCAGAAGGCTTGGAATTTGAAACCTCTGATGTATCATCTGGTAAAAAAGACCCTTCTGCAGACTTTAGATTCTGGGATTTTGAAATAAGCGTACCTTCAGACCTTACCCTTCCACCTGACGCTGAAACCCTTGCCCTAGAAGAAATGCCCGAGGAAACACCTCTTCCAGAATCTGCTCCCTGACTCCCCTCTTCCTTTAAACCAGGGCCTTGCCCTGAACCCTCCCTATTGGACAAATTGTCATTCGCCCGAGAAGCACCCCTTTTTGAAAATTCCCCGGCCTTTTCTGGCCCAGCCTGTTGATTGCTGCCAAGATTATCATCAAGGCCAGAACTTCCTCTTCCCTTGCCTCCGCTGCCAGCTGCATCAAGGACCTTTTCCTGAAGACTGGCAACCCCCTTGTCTTGCCCCTTGGCCTCTACATCCGGGGAGGCACCTGATGCATCTTGGGCCCTGGCACCCTCCTGAGCTTGCCCAAGATCCTTTGGGCCAGGGGCGGCATCATCTGGTGTGCCAAAAGCCTTTGCTGAAAAGTCCCCCTGGCCTTTTATCCCTGTTGCCTGATTATTGCCTGAAATTGCACCCTTTACCCCCTGATTTTGCCCTTCTTGGCCAGCCAAGGTCTTTTGCGCCCCTTCCCCTCCTTTCTGTTCAGGGCCAGCGGGAACCTTTCCCATAAGATTTCCCTGTGGTGCCTCGTCTGCCAGAAGGGATTTCGAAGACTTTCCACTTTCGCCATCTGACATCTTGGCCAAAATGGATTTTACCACCTTTCCAGCTGGCCCAAGGGAGGCCAAAAAGGCTTCACGTACCTGGCGCGGGCTCGTCTCCGAATCCACCTCAAATAGATTTCTTGCCTCTAGCACCAGGCTGTTGACATCTGAGGAACCTGCAGCTTCCTTCACACCTGAAGACTCTAGGCGGGAAAGGGCCTCTTCTGCCCCCTTCATGGAGGCCATGTTTGCCTTTGATGTTGCCACAAGGCCCTTTAACCTGTTTGCCTCCTGCTGGGCGTCATCCTGTTGCCACGACTCCACCTTGACCTTTGCGGGGCTGCCCCTGTCCAAGACCCGAAGCCTGACGAGTGCCCCTTCTGGCACGCCCAGATCCCCCTGGGCCTTGATCTCCCCCATGTCGGTATCCACAACGGAAATGTTTGCAGAACGCGACTTCACAACCCCCTCGATGAGCTGTCCTGGCTCGAGGTACTTGACCGAAGCCTTCGGATTGGCATCACCACGTACGTTCCCTGTCTTTTGAGACAGAGACATATTTTTCTGAAGTATTCCTAACAGGTAGGAGGAAATGGGATTCATTGGCCAGCCATATCAATCACACTTTTAAGACATCTTATCTATTCATCGGCACTACAGAAGTGTGAATCAACTGCTGGCCAACTGGGCAGAACTTTTATTTTAAATTTGCCCGCTAGATAACCCAATTTCCTCAAGTGGAAGGCTTGCCCGGATAAAAAACATGTTAAGGCCGGGCCGGCGGACACCTCAGTTTTGCATTGCCTGGATGGCTGTGATTGCCACTGTATTTGCCACATCTTCCACCAGACAGCCTCGACTAAGGTCATTAACAGGCTTGTTGAGGCCCTGAACCACCGGACCTATGGCAATGGCACCTGATGAACGTTGCACTGCCTTGTAGGTGTTGTTTCCGGTATTGAGGTCTGGAAATATGAGCACCGTTGCCCTTCCTGCTACCGGGCTGTCCGGAGCCTTCTTCTTGGCCACCTCCATATCCACTGCCGCATCATACTGAAGGGGCCCGTCTAGCAGGAGGTCTGGCCGAAGCTGCTTGGCAATTCGAACCGCCTCTGCAACCTTTTCCACGTCCTTTCCCTTTCCAGACTGGCCTGTTGAATAGGAAAGCATGGCCACAATGGGCTCGATGCCAAAGGCAGCGGCAGTATCTGCAGAGCTGATTGCAATTGTGGCAAGCTCCTGGGCATTTGGATCGGGGTTGACTGCACAGTCACCAAACACCATAACCTTGGTGGGCAGACACATGAAAAACACGCTCGATGCTATAAGCACGCCGGGTTTCGTGCGTATGATCTGAAAGGCTGGCCTCAATACATCCTGGGTTGCATGGGCAGCCCCGGAGACCATCCCGTCAACAAAATCGTTGTACACCATCATGGTTCCGAAATAGTTTATGTCTAGCATGGCATCCTTGGCAGCGTCCTTCGTTATACCTTTATGCTTTCTAAGCTCATAGAACTGCTCGATAAACTGGGGCAAATAGGGTGAGGTGGTATGATCTATTATCTCGACATCTGGAAGCTCGACACCAATAATGGAAGCTCTTTCCAGGACGTCGTCCCGCTTTCCTAGCATGACAATATCCACTACATCCCTGGTGCGGAGTATTTCTGCGGCCTTCAAGATTCTTTCATCGTAGCTTTCTGGCAGGAGAATCCGCTTTTTATCCTTTTTGGCCCACTCAAAGAGCCTGAATTCGAACATCAACGGGGTGACTATCTCGGATGTGCTGAGGTTGAGTCTCTCCTTGATTTCATCGATATTCACCCGTGCTTCAAAGACCCCAAGGGCAAGCTCTATCTTCTTTGGGATATCCGGGCGAATCTGAGGCTCGACCTGACTGGCGTGCATGGCCGCAGTAAAGGTGTCGGATTCCACACTGATTATGGGAATCACCCGGTTCCTCATGCCATCGATGAGCTGTCGGACCCGCCTTCCAGGCAACAACCCGCCAGTGAGCAATATTCCAGCTATGTTGGGGAAGGCCTTTGAGAAAATGGTGGACAGGGTTCCCACCACGATGTCTTCCCTGTCACCAGGGGTTATGATGAGATCCCCATTTTCTATGTATGAAAGGTAGTTGTCCAAGGTCATTGCAGCCACCTTGTACTGGGTGGCGATTCGGTTAAGCCCCTCTTTTTGGCCATATATGAATTTGCAATCGAGCTCCTCCATTATCTCGCCAACCGTTGGCGAGGCGAGCTCCTTTACATCTGGAATCACGTACACTGGTGCCGAATCCTTGTCCTTGGAAGGCTCTTTGAAGGCAGCTTCAAGGCGCTCCAAACAATCCTGGCTCACCCGGTTCACCACTGTGGCCAGATGGAAGCATCCTTCTGACTTTATGGTTTCGGCGGTAATCTTGACCTCTTCAAGGATCTCCTTGTACTTCTGACCGCGACCAGAAATAACTCCTATCAGCCCTGCCCCGAGATTCTTTGCTATATTGATATTGGCATCCACATCGAAGCCTGCACTGATGCCAGAGGACTCAAACCCCTCGATTATTATGAATTCATAATTGCCCTTTATTCGGTTGTATTTTTCAAGGATTGCCTGGACAATCTCCTTGAATCGGCCTTCTGCACCCAGGGCCTGGACCTCGTCCACCTTGAAGACATGGGCATCGTCATAGGAAATATCGAGATTATATCTGGTGAGTATCAGGTTGAGGTCATTGTCTATGTCGTGTTCCGAACGAATGACTGGCCTAAAGAAACCGACCTTGCTGACCTCTCTGGAGATCAACTCCATCATGCCAAGGGTAACCATGAGCTTTCCTGCCCTTGGCTCCAGAGAAGTTATATATATAGATTTTGGTTTGTGTTCTTTGCTCATGTTTCTCCCCTTTTTGTCGCATTAGGAAAACAAAGGACGACCTTAATTCACCATTTTTAAAATTTTAATATACACACACCTCTATTAAATGTTAATTTTTATCGTAGGCCAAATTCAGGAACAGAAAAATGTTCAAACAGCTTCTTCAAAACGTCAAGGAACGTCTTTATATCTTCAACTATTTGGGAACCCTCCTGGTCATAACTGGGCTCTTAATGCTTTTACCCCTCATTCCAATATTTGTATACGATGAGGAACAGAGCCTGTTCACCTTTATCTTGCCGGCGGGTTTCTCCCTGATAGCAGGGCTCGGCTTGCAACTTGGCTTCCCCCTCAAGAAGCCCTCTGTCCGGGGTGCCATGGTCATAACTGCACTGGGGTGGATACTGGTGGGCTTGATTGGCGGAGTTCCCTATATCTTAGGCCTCAAAAAAAGCTTTATAGACGCATTTTTCGAATCAGTAAGCGGTTTTACCACAACGGGCATCACGGTGTTCGAACACCTGGACTCAATGCCCAAGTGCATACTCTTTTGGAGGGCCTTTACCCAATGGCTTGGCGGGGTGGGAATACTATCTTTCTTCATGGCTGTAAGTTTCAGGGGTGGAAGCATAGCCGCAGCCCTCTTCAGCGCAGAAGGCCACAAGGTTACAGTGGCAAGACCAGCTCCTGGAATTTTCCACACCCTGGTAATACTTTGGGGCATCTATGGCTTTTTTTCCATTTTGTCATTTATCCTTTTCTGGCTAGGAGGAATGAGCATCTTCGATGCCATTACCCATTCCTTCACCTGCATCTCCACTGGCGGATTTTCGACACACGATGCAAGCCTGGCCTACTGGCAGCAGAATCACATTGGACATCCATGGTTCCTGGAACTTTCCACCGTGGCCATAATGCTTGCCGGTGGTGCAAACTTCCTCATTCATTACAGGGTGTTGCAGGGAAAGGTCAAAACCATATTCACGGATTTCGAAATGAAGTGGTATTGGCTCTTTACCATCTCTGCGGTAGCCGTCATCATGCTCGATCACTTCGTTGCATTTGCCAAGGTGGAGCCCCTGGACCTGCAGGACTTTTTCAAAATCTTCAGGATATCTCTCTTCCAGGTAAGCTCTCTCATCACCAGCACTGGTTATCTCACGGTTGATATAAACTCCCCCTTTTTCCCTGCCCTGAGCAAACAGGTCCTCATGACGCTGATGATCATTGGAGGTTGCATAGGCTCGACTGCAGGTGGCATAAAGGTGATGCGTGCAGGCATACTCTTCAGGCTTTTTTCCCTGGAGCTGAAACGGATTATCAGGCCAAGACGGGCTGTGCTCCCATTGGTGGTATCTGGCAAGATTGTGGAATCTGGAGAAATCTACCGAATTGCCGCCCTGGTTTGGGGCTGGCTTGCAATTGTGATGGCCGGGGCCTTTATAACTGCCTTTTTCTCAGACCTCGATCCCTGGCAGGCCCTTTCTGGCATGGCATCGGCCATGGGAAACATGGGGCCCTTTTATTTTTCCGTTCATAAGATGGCCAGCCTTAGCTGGGTAATAAAGCTTACTTACATATTTGGAATGTTGGCAGGAAGGCTGGAAATTCTACCCCTAGCCGTTCTGGCCGCCATCCTTTTCAGGAGGTTGTAATGTATATAATCATTGCCGGAGGCGGTATTGCCGGCTCATCCATCGCAAATGAACTCATAGATCGCAAACATGACGTAGTGGTAATCGATATCGATAGGGATGTATGCAAGGAGCTTTATGCCAACTACGGAATCGTGACAGTGAATGGAGATGCCAGAAACATAGAGGTCCTCAGGGAGGCGGGCATCCACAAGGCGGATGCTGCCCTGGGCACACTCTACATGGACTCGGACAACCTTACCTTTGCCCTCCTTGCCCACAGTGCCAAGGTCCCACGTATTTTGGTAAAGATGCGTGACCCAGCCTATCAGGAGGCATATAAGGTGGCGGGTGTGGACAGCATCTGCGACATGAGCTCCATGTTCACCAACAAGATGCTGATAGAGCTGGAAAGCCCGCAGATAAAGGTGGTAACGACCATAGAGAAGGGCAAGGCCCTGCTGGTCATGTTCGAGCTCCCCGACACCTTGCCTCCAGAGGGAATCAAGGTGCAGGACATGGTCAAGGACCCAGCCTTTGCCACCGACTGCGTATTTGCCGGCGTAATGGATGAAAAACAGGAAAAGATTGTGCTGCCAAGGGGCAATGACAAACTGTACCCTGGTAACAAGGTCTTCTTGGTGGTCAATTCCAAGGGGCTGTCCGCCATTGGAGAATATCTTAAAAAGGTGGAAAGACAGCGTAAACACTCAATGAAACCATGAACTGGAATCCATAATATTTTCCTGCTAAAATACGCAGACATCGATGAAATATTGAGAGGTTTCCGTCATGTTCACATTTCATCTGATTGCCGAGAAAAGGATACAAGAGGCAATGCAAAAGGGTCAGTTCGACAACTTGCCTGGCAAGGGCAAGCCCCTGGTGTTCGAGGATGATTCCATGGTCCCTGAGGACCTCAGAATGGCATACAAGATACTAAAGAATGCCGGTTTCATTCCTCCAGAGCTGCAGACAGAGAAAGAGATAAAACAGGCAGTGGACTTGTTGGAGACCTTAGATGATGAAAAGTTACGCTATCGCCAGGTTACCAAGCTGAACGTCCTGATAACCAAGATGAACATGATGCGAAAACGCCCGGTCAATTTGGAAGCCAATCAGTATTATTACAGAAAGATTGTTGAGAGGGTCAAGGTCAGAAAGAAGTAGAGGTGTGGCTAAGTGAACCCAAGCCACCTAGACGATCACTGGAAAATTTCACTCTTGTATCAGAAGCCTTCTACACACGCTGGCAAGTACAATTAACACCCCACCGAAAAGGATAATCGTGGCAGGCTCCCACTCCACCATTGCCTTTGAAAGATAATGGTGCGTTGCCATCTTTACACTGCCCATTACCTCGGTTGCCATACCAGAGGTTGCGAAAAACAGACCAACTAACCCTATAACCATCGAAAGATATTTCTTCATTTTTGCCTCCTTAACAGCAACCTTTGCTTTTTATGTGCCAAACTTTTTTGACCCTAAGAGATTCTCCCACGGGAATTTATGAATGAAATTGCAAGGGAAACACCCAAAGGGAAAAACTTTTCCCATTCATGTGATATTTTTTGCAATTAAGGGAAAAATTTTACACACCACCCAATATGGCATTGGAAACTATTTTCCCATGAGTTTATAATTGCCAGACAACCTGGGAATATGGTGAAGGATGGGGATTTTTGCTCCTGCTAATAGATGATTGATAGTGTAATATAACAGAAATATTTTTTGATTTTGGGTTTGCGTGATTTTGCTATTGTAATAATCTTAATTAATTAGCCCTAAACGAGGTGAACTGCTATTTAGTCTTCAAGCTGGCTGATGCTTTTCTTTCAAAGGCTAACCATAATACAAGAAACAGAGAGGTATAATCAAATGAAGAAGAGTACCCTTATAATTTCTGTCGTTTTATTTTTATTCTCCTTTTCATCCTATGCAGCTGCCACAGTTTTCACCCTTGGGCCGGGAGATGTGGTTGAAATTTCCGTATGGAAAGACCCTGAGTTGACCAAGCAGGTCATCGTTCAGCCCGATGGATATATTTCATTCCCATTGATAGGCCAAATCAAGGCAGGTGGCAGGACAATTCCGGAAATC
This sequence comes from Thermodesulfobacteriota bacterium, assembly GCA_013154175.1. Lineage (GTDB taxonomy): Bacteria > Desulfobacterota > Dissulfuribacteria > Dissulfuribacterales > QOAL01 > JAADCZ01. The sequence continues at coordinate 330 of JAADCZ010000034.1, read as the reverse complement.
CAGAAGGAAATCACCCAAAAATTATCTGAATACATCTCAACTCCAACCGTTACAATCTTACCGTTGCGCATAGAAAGCTATAAAATCTACGTTATTGGAAAGGTAAACAAACCTGGCGCCTTTACAGTCTTGCCCACAGTCAATGTAATGCAGGCCCTCAGTATGGCTGGTGGCACCAATCCCTTTGCCAAATTGAGCAAAATCTTCATTCTAAGAAAAGGCCCCAAGGGTCAACAGGCCTTCAAATTCAACTATAAGGAAGTGGCCAACGGAGAGCATCTCGAACAAAATATCGAGCTACAGAGCGGGGATGTTGTAGTCGTGCCATAA
>JAADCZ010000136.1 GCA_013154175.1 Thermodesulfobacteriota bacterium | reverse complement strand
AACCATTGTCATGGTGCCATTTGTCAGGTCAATTATGGTGTAATCACCCTCGGGCCCCACTGTCTTTACCTTGTTCTTCTGAATATAGGTTATGACCTTTTCAACCTTAGCCTTGGTTGGAGATACTGCGTCGGCATGGATCCTTTCCACCACAATTCCCGCCACCGCCTGGGTGGAGAAGAACAAAAGAGAAATGGCAAAGAAAACAAGAAGTTGACGAGTTCGACTTTTTAACATTTTTATTCCTCCATTGCCTTTTTTATCTTGGTAAAATCAAGTCCCTTGGCAAAATCATAAAGGATGCTCTTGGATTTGATATTTGTACCGCTTATGGTGATAAGCATTCTGTTTTGCAAGACTATCTGCAACTGACCAGAACGTTCCTGGGGGTTCCATTCCTCGATACCCTTTTCCCCATTGATGACCACCAGCCTTCCACTGCTTGTTATCAGAGGATTAGTCAGGAGCATCATTACGCTGGAAAGAAGGGGGGAGTCGGTTATCATCTCAACCTTCACTTCCTGGCCATCACTGGAGTGGTAGATTCGTGATACACTTATGCCTCCACCAATAAGCTGGCCCCCAGCCCGTGCGCCCTGGGCCTCTTCTGCCGTCCAACCCTTTGGAGGCGCAGGCAAAAGGGCCTTGAATTTGTCTACCTGTTTGTCCTGAATGAGTCCTACTACAAAGTTGAGTTCATTGACCGCCTTGTAATATTTTCCCTGTTCATAGAGGCTTTTTGCTTTGTCTATGGAGTCAGTAACCTGGTCGGCCATGACTGGGGTTGCAACTACGATAATGGCGGCGACTATCACTAAAAACCGCATAATTTTCAGCAACCTCCTTTTTATTTTGCGCAAAAGGTGCTATATAATAAAATTTTCTTTTCGCTTTGTGCAGCTAAAAGAGAATTTATAAATTGAGGCTGGTTGAAATTAACATGAATGAGGATGCTTACACAAGAAAAGCCTTTGATTGTATAGCAGAAACATACAGCAGATTCCCCGTGGTTATTACCAAAGGGGAAGGAGTGTTCCTGTGGGATGACTCTGGCAAGAAATACATCGACTTCACCTCGGGTATTGCAGTAACAAGTCTGGGCCACTGCAATCCACGGGTGGTTCAGGCGGTTACCAAACAGGTTCAGGAGCTGTTTCACATCTCAAATCTCTATTGGACAAAACCCCAGGCACAACTGGCCCAGTTGCTCTGTGAGCACTCCTTTGCCGAGAAGGTATTTTTCTGCAATTCAGGGGCAGAGTCTGTAGAAGCAGCCATCAAGCTTGCAAGAAAATATGGCCATGACACAAGGGGCCCGGATTGCTATCAGATTGTGTGCCTCGAAGGCTCCTTCCACGGCAGGACCCTTGCCGCCATCACGGCAACTGGCCAGCCTGTGTACCAAAGAGGTTTCGAGCCGTTACCAGACGGTTTCACCCATGTGCCCCCAAACAACGTTCACGCCCTCAAGCTTGCAGCAGACAAGCGCACGGCTGCCATTCTCATGGAACCAATCTTGGGAGAAGGCGGAGTCCATGTGCTCGACAATGACTTTCTAAAGGCAGCAAGGGATATTGCAAATGACATTGGGGCACTGCTCATATTCGATGAAATCCAGGTTGGCATGGGGCGCACAGGAAAGATGTTTGCCTACCAGCACACAGACGTCGAGCCAGATGTAATGTGTCTGGCAAAGGCCCTTGCCAACGGACTTCCCATTGGGGCCATGTTGGCCAAGGAGGATGTTATGAAACATCTTGGCCCAGGGACCCATGCCTCAACCTTTGGAGGTAACCCTGTTTCATGCTCGGCGGCCATAGAGGTAATAAACCAGTTGACAGAACCAGGGGCCCTGGAGGGTATCGTCGAGCTTGGAGATTACCTCATGGCCCAATTACGAGGGCTTGCGAAAAGGCATAAAGTGATAAAGGACGTTAGGGGCCGCGGACTTATCCAGGCCGTTGAGTTTGAAAGGGAGCTTCCTGGCCTTGCCAACCATTTGCTGGACCAGGGCTTTCTCGTAATCGTGGCCCACAACAGGTTGTTGCGTCTGTTGCCTCCTTTTGTAATGGAACGTAAACACATTGATTTACTGATAGAGAAACTTGATTCCTATTTGGCGGAAAACACATAATTTCATGGAAGAAAGAATTTGGAGCAGTCAATGGACAAGAAAGTAAGGCATTATCTTCAGGTGGCAGATCTGGACAGGCAATCTCTTCTTGGCCTTATTGAAAGGGCCATTGAACTAAAGGAGATGCGCAAGAAGGGAATCGACTACATGCCCGCCACAGGCAAGGTCGTCGGCATGTTGTTCGAGAAGGCTTCCACCCGGACTCGAATATCCTTTGAAGCTGCCATGTACCAGCTGGGTGGCAGTGTATCCTTTATGGCAAAAAGAGACCTCCAGCTGGACAGGGGCGAGCCCCTTGCAGACACGGCAAGGGTCCTGGCCCGTTACCTCGACTGTCTGGTAGTGAGGACTTATGGCCAACACATCGTGGAAGAGTTGGCCAAGTGGTCTGATATCCCAGTCATAAATGGTCTGACAGATGCACACCATCCGTGCCAGATACTGTCTGATATTATGACTGTGATAGAACACAAGGGCTCTGATCTTGCCTCCCTCAAAGTGGCCTGGGTCGGGGATGGCAACAATATGGCCCACTCATGGATACAGGCAGCGTCTCGCATGGGTTTCCCGCTATATCTTGCATGCCCTGCGGGATATTACCCTGATGAAGAAATCCTGGCCAAGGCCAGGGCAGAGGCCTCATACCCCATAGAAGTAACCGAGGATCCTGTGGAGGCAGTCCGGGACGCGGATGTCATAAATACCGACGTGTGGGCAAGTATGGGCCAGGAAGACGAGGCCCTTGAGAGAAAAAAGGTCTTCGAGCCCTATCAGCTCAATGAAGACCTTCTGAAACACGCAAAGGCCGATTGCATCGTGCTCCACTGTCTGCCAGCCCACAAGGGAGAAGAGATCACCGAAGAGGTGTTGGAAGGTCCGAAATCAGTTGTGTGGGATCAGGCTGAAAACAAAATGCACATCCATAAAGCAGTGCTAGAATGGGCAATGAATCTTAGAGACTAGGGTGAGGTTATGGCGGATAAGGACATCAAAAAGATTGTTTTGGCATATTCTGGAGGGCTTGACACCTCGGTAATCCTTAAGTGGCTTCAGGTCAACTATGGCTGCCCGGTCGTAGCATATGCTGCGGATATCGGCCAGGAGGAGGACTGGGAGGCAGTCAAGAAAAAGGCCATCGATACCGGTGCCAGCGAGGTCTACATAAGGGATCTCAAGGATGAATTCGTTAGAGACTTCTGTTTCCCAATGTTCAGGGCCAATGCAATTTATGAAGGGGTATATCTGCTTGGCACTTCCATAGCGCGCCCCCTGATAGCCAAGGAACAGATAGAAATCGCTCGCAAGGAAGGGGCTGACGCAGTAAGCCACGGGGCCACAGGCAAGGGAAACGACCAGGTTCGCTTTGAGTTGACCTACATGGCCCTGGAACCAACAATCAAGATTATAGCCCCTTGGCGCGAATGGGACCTCAACTCCCGGACAAAACTCATAGACTTTGCAAATCAACACGGAATTCCGGTTCCAGTCACCAAAAAGAAGCCCTACAGCATGGATGCGAACATGCTGCACATCAGCTATGAGGGGGGCATTCTTGAAGATCCGTGGGCAGAACCTCCCAAGGACATGTACACATGGACGAAGGATCCAGAAGATGCACCAGACAAACCCACCTATATCGAAATTGAATTTGAAAAGGGTGATCCTGTTGCCCTAGATGGCAATCCCCTGACCCCGGCAAAGATGCTGGCAGCCCTAAATGAGATCGGGGCTGAAAACGGTGTCGGTCGGGTTGATCTGGTGGAAAATCGCTTTGTGGGCATGAAATCCCGCGGGGTCTATGAGACCCCTGGAGGCACCATCATCAGGACTGCCCACATGGCCCTCGAGTCCATCACCCTGGACAGGGAAGTGATGCATATTAGAGAGGGACTCATCCCAAAATATTCGGAACTTATCTATTATGGCTTCTGGTATGCACCTGAAAGGGAAATGCTTCAGACCATGATCGACGCGACCCAGGAAAACGTCACTGGGACCGTTCGTCTTAAAATCTATAAGGGAACGTGCATGGTGGTGGGAAGAAAGTCCCCCTATTCCCTTTACAAGCCGGAATTCGCTACCTTTGAAGCCGACGATGTTTATAGCCAGAAGGATGCAGAGGGTTTCATCAGGCTACAGGGTTTAAGACTCAAGATCAGATCCATGCTTGAAAAATTCGACTAAGGAATAGAGAGTCGTGGATGACTTTGATGAAAAAGGCCCTTTGGAACGACGCCGTTTCCTCAGGGTGCCCTTTAAGACACAGATTATCATACAGAATCTGGATAGTGGCAGGGTAATAGAATCTGTTCAATCAAGAGATATTTCCCTAAAGGGAATTTATTGCTATACGGAAGAGCCCTTTCCAGTGGGCAGCCCCTGCTCAATTCAGCTTCATCTTACCGGGACGAGCTCCATACTCTGGTTTGAACTCCAGGGGCGGGTTCAGCGAACAGACTCCCAGGGCATGGCCCTTTCCTTTGACTCAATGGATCTCGATGCCTTTATCCATCTGAAAAATATCTTATATTACAATTCTGGTGACCCAGGAAGAATTGACGATGAGATAAAGAAGATTCATTAACGACCAAATTGGTGAAATTATGAAAAGAAGACAGATTTACTACTATTCGAATATGAGTCCCTTTGCAGCCCTTGGCTTTGCCCTTCTGGCATTGGGGGCCTTTTTCCTCACATTGCCCATCCTTATTGCAGCCTTCGTCATCTTTGGCACTGTTGGGGCCTATTTGGCATGGCGTCTTACCCGCGCCTTGAAACGGGCCGAAGAAGAGATGCTGAAACAACAGGCAAAGATGAGGCAAGCCACCTATCATGAAGGCTATCAAGAAGGCCTCATCATAGACATAACCCCAGAAGACGAAGAAAGGTGCCCATTGGATGACAAGCGGTTCTAATCCGGTTGCCAAGGCGTTCAATCTTTCCCTCAAAACACCCGCCCTGGGTGACAACCGTAGCCCAGAGAAGCGTCTTCGTGACGCCTTGGCCCAGAAGCTTCAAGGCGAAAGGCCATTGCTGCCCTTGGATCTTGCCCGACGGCTCCCTGAGATTCTGCCAAAGGCTGGCTACAACGTCCAGGCAACTGTCACTGCCGGACCTTGCGGCTGGAGGCTCGCCAGGTGTCTGCCAGCCAACGAGTCGGCCCCTGTACTTGGAATGGCCGTGGATCTTGGCTCCACGTCTGTTGTCTTTTATCTAGTAGACCTCGAAACAGGGAAAACCTTGGCAAGTCTTTCCAAGGAAAATCCCCAAAGACAACATGGTGAAGACATACTGGACAGAATAATCTTTGCCCAAAGAGGTGGATTGACCACCTTGCAGTCCGAGGTGATCAACCTCTTCAATGCATCAGCCAAGGAACTTTGCTCAGCCCAAGGCGTAAGTCCAACCGATATCGTCTTTATGAGCGTTGCCGGCAACACAACCATGTGCCATTTTCTTTTGGCCCTGGATCCAAGCCATATCTGCAAGGAGCCATACATCCCGGCTGTCAACAGATTTGATCCCCTGCGTCCCGATGAAATTGGGCTGGAGATAAATCCAGCAGCCACCATCTACGTCTTGCCCAATGTGGGAAGCTATTTTGGCGGAGATTTGATTGCAGGCATTCTTGCATCCAGGATGGCAGAACGAGAGGAAATCTCGATGCTAGTGGATGTTGGAACCAACGCAGAAGTGGTGCTAGGGAACAAGGATTGGATGGTGGCGTGCGCAGGTGCTGCTGGGCCTGCACTGGAAGGGGGCATCTTGTCTTGCGGCATGAGGGCCCAGCCTGGTGCCATAGAGAGGGTGAGGATCTCGCCATCTGATCTTTCCGTAGAGGTAAAGACCATTGGAGACGAGCCGCCCAAGGGATTGTGCGGATCTGGAATAATCGACCTTCTGGCTGCCATGTTCGAGGCAGGCCTCGTGGATCAGACAGGAAAACTCATGACAGATCGCGATCCGTCCAGGATGCGCAAAATCGACCACGAATGGGCCTATGTGGTGGTGCCAGAATCTGAAACCGCCCATGGAAAGCCCATTTACATATCCCAGAGTGACATAAAAAATCTTATTCGATCAAAGGGGGCCATGTACACCATTTTGAATGTGGTCATACAGAGCGTGGGCATCACCTTTGACGATATTGACAACTTCTTCGTTGCCGGGGCATTCGGTAACTATATCGACCCTGCCAAGGCCATTACCATTGGCATGTTGCCTGAAATCCCCCTTGATAAATTCAAGCCCCTTGGGAACTCGGCCGGCATGGGGGCGGTTCGTGTGCTCCTGGAAAAGGACTGTATGAACAAGATGGATGAAATTTGTGAGAAGATTACTTACCTAGAGATGAATGTCAGAGGGGACTTCATGAACCAGCTTACAGGGGCCCTTTTTCTTCCCCATACGGATTTGAGCCGCTTTCCAGGCGTTGCAAAACGATTGAGACTGAGTTGACACCATTAGCAGTGGCAGAGAAACGGAGAACATTCGCAAATGGACTTGCTATTCATTGGACTAGGCGGTTTTGTGGGTGCCATTTCCAGGTATCTCGCAGCATCCTTCGTACATCGCTTTCTGAACGTTGGCTTTCCTTATGGAACTCTCTTTGTAAATGTGACAGGCAGTTTTTTCCTGTGTTTCTTTCTGCCCCTGAGTCTGGAGGTCTATCAAATACCAGCCTCTTTGAGGGCAGCCATCACAGTTGGCTTCTGCGGTGCCTTCACAACATTTTCCACCTTCAGTTTCGAGACCTTGTCCCTACTACAAGACGGTTACCATTCGGCAGCCTTTTTCAATGTCTTTGGCAACCTCTTCTTATGCCTTTTTGCCGGGTGGCTGGGTTTTGCCCTGAGCCGCCTCATTGGATAAAAACAAGGAGCCTAGCATGCCTACAACAAGACTCGAAGGGGACCAGATGTGCATGCGCATCTACATTGGAGAGAAGGACAAATTCAAGGGTAAGCCACTTTACAAGGCCATATTGGACTATCTCAAGGAAAGTGACATAGCCGGTGCCACAGTCTATCGGGCGATGGCTGGTTATGGGCCAAACAGCTATTTCAGAACGGTAAACATCCTCTCCCTGTCAGTCGACTTGCCAGTGGTGGTAGAGGTGGTGGATGACCCTGTTAAGATTGAGAAGGTGCTCTTGGGACTAGACAATATGATTCCTGCTGGCATGATAACCCTTCAGGAAGTACATGTCCTCACCTACAAGAATCGATAGCACTGCGAAAATCTAAAAAGGAAAATTAGTGAGGGGCAGCCAGATGAATGAAGGAAGGTTTTCCTTTCTGGTATGCATGGATGAAACGCTTGCCAGAAAGCTCAAGTTTCTCGGAATATTACTTTGCCTAATTGGAGTCGTCGGGGTTGTTGCACCCAAGGTCATAGCCATTGCCATGTCCCTAATGTTGGCATCGATGTTAATCTTAACGGGCATTGTACTGTCCATTTATAATTTTATTACTGAACAGCGGGACAGAACCGCCTGGATCAAGGCCCTCAGCCCCCTTGTATTGGGCCTTTTCATCGCACTAAAGCCCTTTGCCCTTATTGTTGTGTTGGGGCTAGCCATTTTCTTCTATTTCATACTAAACGGTGCAACGGGAATAATCATGGCCCTGGAGCTTAGGCCCCAGCCAGGATGGGTGCCCATGTTTGTGAGCGGTGTAGTCTCTCTTACCTTGGCAGGGGTCTTCATTCTGTTTTGGCCCTACAGCACCCACTGGTATCTTGGTTGGATGGTGGGCCTCAGCCTACTGCTCGATGGCATTGCCCTTATCATGCTGGCAAAGAGGGCTGAACCCTGCCAACCCTAAGGCCCTGATGAGGTTGAATTTGTAGATGGCTGACAGACCCTGGCCTTTAGTTCTGCAAGACTTAGATATTCGTATATATCATCAAATGGCCTGTTGCTAGTTAGCCCTCCATTGTCTGCAGGGTAGAGATCCCCCATACACCCATAGCCCAGGATGCCCACCTGATTGGACAAAAGCGCACTGATTTGGCGATTGTAGTCTGGACCCTTGGAGGCCACCAGACACGCGATATTTGAAACAACATTGCCCGTTGTGCAAGATCCGCTGCTTGAAGGTGAATAAAAAACGGCTGACATAATGGTGGAGTTCACACTGCACACATCGTTGATGGCCAGGTCTGGGGAGATAATTAGAAAAAGCCTGTTCCCCCACGGGTCAACATTGTGTGGCAGGTCGTTTACACTCGTGGGCAATTTGCCATTATGTATCATGGCATAACCAATTATCTCATCCTTGGCCCTTTCGACAACCTGTCTGCCGCTTTTAAGCTTGTCCTTCTTGATCATGGCTATCATCATTGGTGCCAAGGTACCCAGAATGATGCCAACAATGACCAAGACTATTGCAATCTCCACCATGGTGAATCCCAGGGGATTATTCGCAGATTTCTTCGTGGATCCCAGTATCCGACTCAAAAACATAAATATCGTCTCCTGTAGAGATGTCCAGGGTCGTGGCACTCAAGGTGTAGTCAAAACTCCGATTGGGGCCTGAGCTTATCACTACCCAGGCAACCTCACTTACTGTGGTCCAGGGGTCAATTTTGACAGTCAATGTCCCTGGAGTTGACGCGCCGCAATTTATGGGATTGTTGCCAGCATTGGTTACCAGACGCAAATTCTTGCCCCAGGGATCGATTTTAGAACAGTAGCTTGAAAAATAGTTGGAATCGGGAATCTTCCTAGCCATTATGGCATAATCCATAAGGCAACTATCCACCTCAGCCAATATGTTTTTGGCTGCTGCCACCTGGCGCCCCTGAGCAAGCACACTCCATGCCATGGCTGCAACCGATAGTATGGCCCCTGCAATAAAAAGAAAGATGGCAATCTCTATAATTGTGAAACCATGACTGTCTGTACAGGCCTTATCCATGACTGTAAAAACCCATCAACAATAACCTGCTGATTTACCGCATTGCCCTATTCTGCAAAAAATGCCTTACCTGCTGCAGATTGAAGGCCAAATCCTTATCGGCAGGAGAGGCTTTCAATGCCTCCTTGAGAACACTTTCAGCCTCTCTATACTCGCCCTGTTCCATTAGGAGACCAGCCAGATTATTTGCCACAAGAGGATTTTTCGTCCGCATCCAGATTTGCCTGTAAAGACCCAGGGCTTGAGTGGTTGCACCTTTCTTTCTAAGGCGTTCTGCCTGATACAGGAGTCTTTTCATATGGCCATTTAAAACCCTGGCCCTTGTCTTGACTGGTGATGTGGTCTTGACCAAAAGGGTCGTCTTTCCACGTGGAATATTGCGTGAAAGCTTGTCTTTTATACTGCTCCTTGGTGCAGCCGCCTTGCCTGTAACAACGCCTTTTTTAGCATTATTTTTCTCCTGAAGATTTGCTACGGCCTCAGATGTAGCATCAGACTTGACAGCAGCATGCATCTTGGCAGCCGCTGTTGGCTCTTTTTTGACAACTCTTTCCGCCGCTGCCCTGGCATGTTGCGTCTTGGTCTTGACCTCAGGTGCGCTTTGCGGCCCCTTTACCCCTTCTTTGGCAACAAAGGCACTATTAATCTTGGAGGGGATTTTGACGGGCTCTTCTGTCAGGTACAGTGCGGCCAGGCCCCCTGCCAGGGCTACAGCCACAATAATTATAGTGGCCACAATGCCCTTTGGAGGGCCTTGCCCCTTCGAGGTCGACTCATGCGTCAAGACCCCAGACTTGAAGGGTGAGTTGATTACTCCTTGTGCTCCATCGCCCTCTAGCCGATTTATTGCATCAAACAGTTTGCTCATCTTTCACCACATCAATCTTAAGAATTATTACTAACTCAACCTTTCGTGTACTGTTTTGCTTGAAACTGAAAGGCAAGCTCAAAAACCCTGGAAGTTTTGAAAGTATGGGCAGACCAGTGGTATTTCTCCCTGAGCGTTCCTCTATAAGTCCACCAAGGATTACCAGATCTCCTGAATGGGCCCGAACAGTTGTTGCTGCCTCTCTTAGATTGACCACAGGAAAGGTATAGAGATTTCCGTCTGTCAATTCCCTCTGTTCCAAAGAAATGATGTCACTCTTGATGGGCACCATATTAAGGGTGACATTGTCCTTCTCATCGATAATTGGCGTCACTCCAAGCAGTATCCCATTAAAGATGGATGCGATTTCTGCATTTGGAGTTTCGCTCCTGAAGCCTTCCTGCTGGTCGACAATTACCTCGAACTTTCTGAGATAGGATACCGACTGCCCAACACTGATCATGGCTGGCTGGCCATTGAGTACCTTTAAGCGAGGATTGGAAAGTGTCTTGACGCTCCCAAACTGCTGCAGGGCCCTTATCACCACCGAAAGATCATAGTACGGATTGGTCAATGTGATTCCGTACATGGTAGATTCCCTCAAGGTTCCTTCCAGGAGTTGACTGCTCAGCTGAAATGACGTCCCAGAAGGATGAATGGGATTGTCGCTTGCATTGATGTTAAGCCTGCGCCAGTCGATTCCAAGTTCGGAGTTTTCATCAAGATCCACTTCTATGATTCGTGCCTCAATCAAGACCTG
>JAADCZ010000146.1 GCA_013154175.1 Thermodesulfobacteriota bacterium | reverse complement strand
AGGCATGGCAACTGTTGGTTCTGGCAGTAATCTTCGTTGGTCTGGTGATGCTCTATTTTTTGCAACAGCGTCCACAGAGTCGGGAGATGGCGAAGGTGTTCATTACCCTTTTGCCAGAACTCAAGAAGGACACACCCGACTATATCGAGGTCTTCAGTCGGGGGCACGAGGGAGAACATCTAATCCTCAAAAAGGGCCCCAATGGCTGGATGGTACAGGTTGAGCGCAAGGGAAAGCGGTTCTGGGCCCTGGCAAAACAGAACAAGGTCAAAAAGCTGCTGACTGACCTTTCGGAATTTACAGGAGAGCTCAGGGCCTCCCACAGAAGCTACCTTGGGGACTTTGGGCTTGGGGAGAAACAGGGCCTGGAAATCCTGCTGAAACGGGATGGCAAGGAGATAACCGTCCTCGTGGTGGGAAAGAAAGGGCCAGGATGGGGCACCTGTTTTGTAAAGAGGGACGATGAGAACAAGGTCTATCTGGTTTCCAGAGACCTGCTTGCCGATTTTGACATTTGGAGCCCACAGGTCAATCAGCCAGTTCAGATTCGGTCCTGGCTGGATCTTCAGGTAATAAGGCAGAATCCTGCCAACATAAAAGTATGTTCCTACTCTGGCAAAAGGACCAGGTGGGAGCTAAAGAGGAAGGATGCCAAGGCGAAGGCAGGCCAGGAAGGCTGGATATTTACTCGAGGAAGAACCAGGAAGGAGCTTGGCAAAGAGGAGGCGAAAAGGGTTCTTGGGCAGTTCTTTCCCCTCTATGCGCAGGATGTGGCCCCTCCGGAGACCTTCAAGATTAGTGGTGCCAAGGGAGGGATATTCCAGTATTCGGCCACGAACACTGGTGAGAGTAGCAAGCTCGAGATTGGAAGGTGTTCAAAAAAGGAAAAGACGTGTCTTGTCAAGACTTCCGCTGGATTCGTTTTCAAGGTAGATAACGTCATATACAAAAGGCTTACAAGGCCCTTGGCAGTCCTTGAAACAAAGCAGAAGTCTGCATCCGAAAAAGAGACAAAGTAGCTGGGGCCACTACGCTTCTTGACCTATCATTTTGCGGGAATTATTGTCCTGTTGAAAAATAAAACAAGAAAGGCTGTGACCCATGAAAAAAGGTACAATATTAACTATTTCCTTCTTTCTTTTCGCATGTGTTAGCGGGCTTACTGGCTATATCGTCTATCTGCATCAGGATCTTTTTCTCAAGAATAACAACTGGGAAGGCTGGGCCCTGGCAGCAGGCCCAATGGCAGCGTGGCTAATCTTTGCCATGATCGTGGCCTCCCTGCCAAGTGGTAAAGGCGAGCCCCAGAAGGATGAAGGAGAGGTCGAGGGAGACTCTCAAGAGCCACCACCAGAATCAGCAGACAAGGAAGAGGAGGCCCAGGCCATTCAAGAGGAAGAGAAGGATATCGAGAAACTTTACCCCAAGGAGGTTGCAGTGGTTCAGCTCCTTGGCCTTCTGCAAAGGGAAGGGCGGCTAATAGATTTTCTCCAGGAGGACATCGAGCCCTATGAGGATGCCCAGATTGGGGCTGCTGTCCGCGAAGTGCACAGGGGCTGCAGGAATGCCCTGATGAACACCCTCGAGTTGAGACCAGTCCTCGATGCCGGCGAGGGCAGCGAGGTGGAAATCGAAGAGGACTTCGACCCTTCAAAGATACGCCTCATTGGAAACCTCCACGGCAATCCTCCCTACAAGGGAATCATCAGGCACTGTGGCTGGAGATTCACCAAGCTCAACCTTCCCGAATGGACAGGCAAGGAAAAAACCGATGTGATAGCACCTGCAGAGGTGGAGATCGAGTAGATAGAAAGATATGAGTGACGACAACAAAGCACGTTTCGTAATTGGCATAGATCTTGGCACCACAAACTGCGTCCTGTCTTTCATCGACCTTGAAAAGGAAGACAGCCCCATTGAAATCTTTGATGTTCCCCAGATAGAGGCACCTGGAGAAATCAAGGAATACAAGCTCCTGCCATCATTTATCTATCTGCCAACCCAGAAGGAGAAAGAGGGCGGGGGGCTCGTCATGCCCTGGGACCCTTTTGGAGAAAGGGTTGTTGGAAAGTGGGCAAGGCTCAGGGGTGCCGAGGTTCCCGGGCGTCTCATAGCCTCGGCAAAGAGCTGGTTGTGTCACAAGGGTGTCGACAGGACTGCGCCAATACTTCCCCTGGACGCAGCCGAGGACGTTCAGAAGCTGTCTCCAATCGTGGCCACTGCCACATTCCTCAGACATTTCAAGGCCGCCTGGAACCACAAGTGGGGCAAGGAGACAGGGCTTCAGCTTGAAGATCAGAAGGTTTATGTAACCATTCCGGCATCCTTCGACGCCGTGGCCCGTGACCTTACTGTGCAGGCGGCATCATCTGCCGGAATCTCGAACATTACCCTCCTGGAAGAGCCCCAGGCAGCCTTTTACGCATGGCTCAACCGCATGGGAGACGAGTGGAAAAAGCAGGTTGAGCCAGGGGATATAATCCTCGTGGTTGACGTTGGTGGCGGAACCTCGGACTTCAGTCTCATTCAGGTCACAGACAAGGACAACAAGCTGAGCCTAGAAAGGTTGGCAGTGGGTGAGCATCTGCTCCTTGGCGGCGACAATATGGATCTTACCCTGACGCACGTGCTTTTTGAGGAGCTCAAGTCCAAGGGGCACAAGCTCGACCAGGGGCAGTTTCAAAGCCTTTGGAACAACGTGCGCCTTGCCAAGGAAAAGCTCCTTGCAGATGAGAGCCTCGATGAGGTGCCGGTGGTTATTCCAGGAAGGGGTTCGGGCCTCGTGGGAGGCACCATCAGGACGAATCTCAGCCGGGACCTCGTTACCCAGATAATCCTGGACGGCTTTTTCCCAGAGTGTGAAATCACCGATATGCCCGCTGAGAGAAAGGCCCTGGGGCTCAAGGAGTTCGGCCTTCCTTACTGCACCGATACAGGCATCACAAGGCATCTTGCCAAGTTCCTCACAGTACAGGGCCAGGCCCTTGAAATGGACGGCCCTGTCAAGCCCACAGCCGTTCTTTTCAATGGCGGTGTCTTCAAGGCAACGGTTCTCAGGCAGAGGGTCATGTCAATCTTGTCCAACTGGGCAGGAGAGGGTGAAGCACCAAAGGAGCTCCAGGGCACGGATCTGGATCTTGCAGTGTCACGGGGTGCTGCCCACTTCGGCATCGTCCAGATGGGCGAGGGGATAAAGATAAAGGGCGGCACAGGAAGGTCCTATTACATTGCTGTTGAATCGGCAGGCCTTGCCATACCTGGGATGCCACCTGTCATAAAGGCCCTTTGCGTTGTCCCAAAGGGGCTTGAAGAGGGCACAGTAGTTGATATTCCACAGCAAGAATTTGGTCTAGTTGTCGGTGAAGACGTGGAATTTCAGTTTTTGGGTTCCAGCCAGAGGCCGGCAGACAAGCCAGGGGATCTCATATCGTCCTGGCAGGATGATGAAATAGAACCAGTCAGTTCCCTTCACACGAAATTGGAGGCTCCGGGAATAGAGCCTGGTACCATCATACCGGTGACCTTGCAGGCAGAGGTTACAGAGGTGGGTACCCTCGCCCTGTCCCTGGTATCCAAGGAAAAAGGATTGAAATTCGATCTGGAGTTTGATGTAAGACATTGAAAAAGCCGGTAATTCCCTTCGACTTCACCCAGAGAGTAATCAGCCAAGCGAAGGAATATATTCAAAACCCCGGCCTAATCCTGAAGGAAAGGCACAAGGCCATCCCCCTTTTGCTAAAGGCCTTGAGGGCAGGTGATATAGACCTTCGCAAGCAAATAATTCTCCTCCTAGGCAGTGTGGCCAAGGAGGAGATATACTGGCCCCTGTACGAGATAATGAAGGACGAAAACGAACCAGACGAGTTGAGGGATCAGGCTGCAATCCATATCGCTGTCATCGGCCCCTTTCTTGATGACCCGCAGGCCCTTGTAAGAAAGCTCATTGGTGACATTTCCTCTGAAGACAGGGATGTGCGCGCTAGGGCAATCATGGCCCTTGGCTGGGAGGGAAATTTGTCTGCTGTGCTGCCACTGATCGAATGTATGTATCAACCTGATGCAGAGATGCAGGAAATGGCTGTAAATGCCCTGTGTAACCTCAAAGATAGCAGGCTCATGGGTCTGCTCGCCGACAGGATCAAGACGTGTTCCTTCGACCAGAAGAGGGCCATTCTATTCAATCTCTGGCGCTTCAAGGACAAGGAAGACGAGGTGGCGGCCATTTACAAGAAGGAGCTCGAGTCAGGAGACCCGGCGCTCAGGCTGGACATCTTGATACTTCTGGGCCAGCTCGAGGCAAGACCAGAAAATGAGGAGGTGTACAGAAAACTTCTCAAGGACAAGAGTTCAAAGGTGAGGTCCATGGCCCTTGAACGGCTTGGGGAGCTGGATGTGCTCAGTCAGGACGAGGTGCTGGCACTTCTCGATGACAGTTCCATGGAGGTAAAGCGTACGGCCATGATGTTACTTCAAAGGATGAGGGAACAGCAGCTATAGCGAGGAACGAGGGAGGTTATGGATAAGGGAGCCAAGGATAGGCCATTAGTTGCAATCGTATATTACTCATTCAGCAACCAGACAGCCAAGCTGGTGCATCATCTGAGAAAGGGGTTCAGAAGCGAAGGATTTGACGTGGAGACAGTAAAACTTGTCCCCAGGGACAGGTTGACCTTTCCCTTGCACAGCGTACCAAAGACAATTGCCATGATGCTAAAGACCTTTTTCAGGAAAAGGGTTCCCATAAAGGAGATTGATACCTCACCAATTGAAAAGGCCAGTCTGGTGGTCTTGGCCGGCCCCACATGGTCATACAATCCAAGCGGACCTGTCTTGTCCTTTTTGGACAAATACGCCCCTATCCTGGCAGGCAAGGATGTGCAGCCTGTTATCTCGTGCAGAAAATATTGGCGCACCCACTATGGTTACCTTAAGAAAAAGATTGAAAGGGCAGGGGGGCGTGCAAGAGATCCCTTTGTCTTCACCCACAATGTCAAGGAACCCTGGAGCACCATAGGCACCTTCATGACAATTGCCGGGATCAATCCCAAACAGCACGCCTTGATGAGAAAGTATTATCCAAGGTATGGACACAACCACACCCAGCTCGTGGAGATGGAAAAAAAGGCCAGGGATCTGGCTAAATCCCTGGCCTCGAATTGATTGGGTTATTTAACCGCCGGAGCTTACTTTTTCTTATTCTTCAGTACTGTCACCTCTGCATCTTCAATTATCACAGGGTAAAAATAACCGGCACCAATATCCTTGTCCTTGTGTAGGGTGCCCTTTATGAGTACCACATCTCCCACTGCAGGCAGTGCCTTTGTGGTGACCGTGATATCGTAATTCTTTTCTGCCTCTGTGCCCGTGCCATCCTGGCAGTGTAACCAGTTCTTTCCAAGAATGTTCTTGGAAACCTTCATGACAACTGCCTTGAGAACCACCTTCTTGCCATCGAGCTCCTTTGCCCTCTTGTATGCCTCGGCAATGGTTATGGCATTCTTGCCAGTGGCAGGCTCTATTTTTATGTCACTTTTCGCAATCTTTGGAGCGCCTGAATGGGCCTGGGCAGACATGCTAGATGAGTCTTCCCCAGCTCCGTGGCCACTCGGCTTGTCCACAGGCCCCTGGGAAAAGATTATGGTATCGAAGGTCTTGTTGAGGCTCTTGCTGTGGAAGTTGGTCATGACATTTCCCGGATAGAGCATTACTTCATCACCAACGGCGACCTTCATCTGGGGTACTGCCACCCAGCTCTCTTTGCCATCAAACTCGAGGAGCATGTAGGTATAACCGCCGCCGTTCATCGTCTCCTTCACAGTGCCATATATGTATTCGGGTTTCTTTGGCATGTGGCTTTCTGCCATCTTCTTTGAACCACCCGTTGCACCTTCTGTGCTTTTGTGGGGTTCCTGGCCCTGACAGCCGGATAAGATCAGAACCAAACCTAAGATCAGCAAGATTAAAGTCTTTTTCTCAGTCATTTTTCCTCCACCAGTTGTGTGATTTAAAGATGTGGCCTCTGTCTGGCCAATCTGACAAAACAAAAGCGGTAACACAAATTGCTTTTTCTAACACTAAGCCTTTATAACAGTTTCACCCCAGGCGTTCAAATGTTCCAAGACAAATTTTGCTCCTACTTTTTAATGGAGTATGAAAGCCAGCCTGGAGAATGTGGAAAAAGGGCCAAAAATGTTCATTGGCGGTCTTTAAAACTTCGCCCTATTTTTTTATGCTCTAATTGTTCAATTAAGCTCACTTGGCGAGGAGAAAAAGATGCGGCAGTACGTTGTAGATGAACTTAGAAGTGAAGAGATAGAAAAGATAACCTCATATCTTGAAAAAAGCTGTGAAAGAAGTGCTTTGGACAACCTTTTTTGGCTGAAACTGCCAGACGATATTCTAACTCCGACCCAGTATGGTCATAAGGATTGTGGCCCCTTTTGTGTTGGTATCGAAGTCACCGAAGACAAGATGATAATCGAGATGCTCATTAGAAGCAGAAAAAAGCTCAGATGCAACTGTATTTCCTATGCCACCAACCAGCAGAGGCAATTCATTCTCAACTTTGCAGATACCCTCCTGAAGGAAGCAGGAATAGAGATGTAAATCAAGGTGAAAGGAGATGGGCATGTTTCAACTCAATATGGACTGCGAAGGGCCACTGACCCAGAACGACAACGCCTTTGAGCTTTGTCAGCACTTCATCCCCCAGGGTGGTAAATTTTTCTCCTTGGTAAGCAAATATGACGACTTCCTTGCCGATGTGGTCAGAAAGCCCGGCTACAAGGCCGGAGATACCTTGAAGCTCGTGCTCCCATTTCTGAAGGCCTATGGTGTGAGCGACAAGGACATGGAAGAATTTTCCCAAAGGACACTGGTGCTCCTTCCAGGCACGGACGTGATGTTGCCAAAGGTAAATGGCCTTGCACCAAGTTTTATAATCAGCACCAGTTACAGGCCCTATATCGAGGCGCTATGCAAGGTTACGGGCTTTCCAATGGAAAACTGTTACTGCACCCAGGTCACCATGGACGATTACCCTATTTCAGATAGTGAGGTTTCAAGGCTCAAGGATATTGCTGCAGAAATAGCCTCGATGCAGATGCTCCAGTGGCCTGATGAGGCCAAGGGCCTCGAGGATCTTGCCGAGGAGCATCAGAGAAACATCAAAAGACTAAATGAAATCTTCTGGGAAATCATCCCCTCCATGTCCGTCGGCATAGTGATGGAAAAGGTGAATCCAGTTGGCGGAAGCGAAAAGGCCAGGGCGGTTCAGGACAGCCTGAAACGTACTGGGAAAGGTGCAGACAGGGTCATTTATGCCGGTGATAGCATCACAGACACCCAGGCCCTGGAACTTGTAAACGGTGCAGGGGGCGTTGCCATATCCTTCAATGGCAACAAGTATGCCCTTAGAAGTGCCGAATATGCCCTTTTGAGCGACAATACCTGCATCCTTTACGGGCTTACGGACCTTGTTAGCAAAAGGGGGAAGGCATTCCTCGATGGGCTGCCTGCTGATGAACAGGCAGTGGTGGATATAGACGCCCTGATTAGAGGCCTCGAGGAGGTTTCAACCAATCAGGAGGTGTTGGACCAGATAAGAGGAAGCCGCGAAAAGGGCACCTTAGAAATTTACAGGGTTTCAGGGTGCGATTTGCCCAGTCTTATCGCCAAGAGCGAGCGCTTCAGAAAGGAGGTGCGGGGTTTCAAGGTTGGCGAACTGGGCTAGGTCTTTTCACAAAGCCTGTAGATTTCGTCTACCAAACGTTCGTTGTCGGGATGAAGACGGGGGCTGATGCGGACATAATCGCCTTCAAGCCCCTTGAAGTTGTGACAGTCCCTGATGAGCATCCCTCTTTTCCTAAGCTCACTTGCCAGCTCCTGGGCCCTGAGACCGCCAGAAAGGCGAAACAGGGCATAGTGGCATCTGCCTTCCACATGGCTCATTCCATGCAATTTTGACAGGGAGTCCACAAAAAACTCCTTCTCTTTCTGGCAGAAGTCTCTGACCTCCTGCTCAAATTGGGGTTCGTCCAGTAGATACTCGAGGGCCAGCTGTGCCATTCGGTTAACGGACCAAGGGCGCATCTGGCTTACGAGCCCCTCCAGTACGGGGCTGCTTCCCACGAGACCACCAACTCTCAGACCTGGGATGCCATAAATCTTTGAAAAGGAACGAAGAATCACCACGTTCTCTGGCAGGGAATGGCCAAGGAGGGATGTATATTCGTCTGGGCCCACAAAGGGCGCATAGGACTCGTCGATGACCCACACTGTGGATCTGGGCTTGGATTTGATGATTGCCAGCAAATCCTGAGGCCCCAAAAAAAGCCCCGTGGGGTTGTTTGGATTGCAGATGAAGACGATGCCCCCTTCGAGGGTTGCAGGTTTCAGGGCGTCGAGGTCTTGGAGTAGGCGTCTTCCATCTTGTTGGCTTCCACCAGGATAGATGCCAATTGGCACCACCTCCACACCTGCCGCCTTGCAGGCATCTTCATAGTCTGCATAGGTGGGGTAGGTAACGAAGGCCCTGGCGGAGCCAAGGAGTCTGGGCAATGCGTAAATCCACTGGGTGGTGCCACTTCCAATGAGAAATCTATCTGGGTGACGATTGTATCTTTTTGCCAGCTTATTCCTGATGGTTATGCTGTCCACCTCGGGGAGGAGGTGCATCTGATCCACGTTGTCACAAAGGTAGTCGTGGAATCCTTTGGGATAGGGCAGGGGGCTGCAGTTGGAGCTGAAGTCCAGGACATCCAGGGGGCTGACTCCAAGCTCCGCAGCAATGGAATAGACGTCTCCTCCGTGACCATGAAGCATTTGTCTTATGCCTTTGGTGGCCCAAATGACCTTTCAAAAAGTTCCCTGATGGCGGCCTTGCCCTCGTCCGTGAGGTATCTGGTGCCCGTACCGGCAAAGGTCTTGTGCTCGATCTTGGGCACGTCTTCCACCCATTTGCCATCCTTCCAGGTGTACCACTTGTTCTTGTCCTGATCGAAGACGCTTACAGGCCTGTTGAAGAGCTTTGCAAGCTCAACTGCCCAGCCGGTTCCACCCTTCACTGTGCCATCTGGGCGAATCCAGCCTATGGCAAAGACCTGATAGCCATTGTTCACAATGTGGAAGATGGATTGAATCACCTTCCTGATCTTGTCTGCTTCGGCATAGGTCCTGCCCATTCTCTTGGAGACGATTTCCATACTTATGTCTCCCTGCTTTAGTTCCTCTTCACTCAGGACCCTTACATCCTTTACCCTGTCGAGCTTGTGGCCCTTGAAGGAAAAGTTGACCTCATTGATGCCCCATTCCTCGGCACACTTTCCAAATTCTGCCTCGGCACCCCTGAGGCCACCACTAAACAGGGTGTAGTCTGATCTGTCTGTCATGTCTTTACTCTCCTTGTGTATTCGTCAAATTTCATCCTGGCCATCGGCAATCTCATTTCGAAGCCGGAGCAGCCTTCTGTAAACCATTTCAAGGAAGTCTGCAACAGGTCCATGTTTGTTTTCACCAGAACTGGCATAGGCCTTGGTTATTTCCACTGCCTGTTTGAGACATTCCTCCTTTTCAAAATTTTTCAATGCCATAGCTCTTCCCCCACACCACTATTGAATGATTTGTTCGATCTTGCTCTTAAGGTCCTGGAGGGCCTTTCCCCTGTGGCTAATTTTGTTCTTCTCTTCCCTGGTCATCTGTGCCATGGTGCGATCTTCTCCCTCGGGAATAAAGAGAGGATCATAGCCAAAACCCTGATCTCCAACTGGTTCGAACCCTATGGTGCCACGGCATACCCCCTCTGCACTGACCCATTTGCCATCGGGGCGGTAGGCAACGATGACACACCTGAATTGGGCGCCCCTTTTTTCTGCAGGCACGTCCTTCATCTCTGACAGGAGCTTTTGATTGTTGTCCTGGTCACTGCAATTTTCACCGGCAAACCTGGCAGAGTAGATGCCAGGCCGCCCATTCAGGCAATCCACCTCGAGACCAGAGTCGTCGGCAATGGCAAGAAGACCCGTCCTTTCAGCCACAGTGCGTGCCTTTTTCATGGCATTTTCAAAAAAGGTGTCACCGTCTTCCACGATCTCGCCAATCTCATCAAACTCATCGAGGGATACTATTTCAAGACCGAAGTCTGATAAGAGATTCTGGAGTTCCTTCAGCTTACCCTTGTTCTTGGTTGCTATGACAGCCTTCAATTTTATCCACCTCGCCTTTCATTATACTTGAAAACTCAACGGTCACTGCCCCTCCTGGGCATGCAGAAAAACAGCGAAAGCACCTGATACACTTGTTTGAATTTATATCGTCGCCCCCTGTGGCAAATCTTACCCCAGTTGGACAAATCAGTTCGCATGCCTGGCAGTCAACGCAGGTGTCGACATTGAATTTGAGCCTTAGCCAGCTAACCTTGTTAAAGAAACCAAGAAGCAGGCCCAAGGGGCATGCACACCTGCAAAAGGGCCTTCTGGTAACACTACTCCACCCTACGAAAAAGAACATAAGGCCAAGTTTATTGAAAAAGAGCATCCCCATTGCCGAACGCAGGTCAGGGGAGAGGGCAAGAAGGGGAAGCCCTGCCTCGAGGGTCCCTACCGGGCATACATACTTGCAAAACCAGGTCTGCCCATAGCCGAACTGATCGGAGATGAATATGGGCAAGAGGATGACCATGAAAAAGAGCATAACGTATCTTATCACTCCAAGGGGTGGCCAAAACCTGAGCTTTGGCACTCTCAACCTGAAGAGCAAGTCCTGAATGAGTCCGAAGGGACAAAACCAGGCACATGGCATCCTGCCAACGAGTGAGGCAACAATGCCTATGCTACCCATTACATAGAGGCCC
>JAADCZ010000032.1 GCA_013154175.1 Thermodesulfobacteriota bacterium | reverse complement strand
GTACAAATAATAATGTTAATAATCTTTTGACTTAAAATGACTGCAAAAATTATTAAGATGGACAAAAAAGATAATACAGATAAAGGACTTCCATATTTGGATTCTTGGGAAGACCAATAAATGTCTTTAGACAGAAAATACAAGACTAGAAAATATTGGAAAATGTGTAGGAAAATCTGAAAAAATGGATGAACTTTTTTGGGGAATGAAGCGAAAGATGGATGTCCTTTAAGGATTCTTTAAGGATTGATGTCCTTTAAGGATTTTGAAGAAATATAGGAAAATTAGGAAAATGGATGTCCTTAAAAGCCAGATGAGGAATTAAAAAAATGGATAGGTTAAATGGTGGTATGTTTGATTTTTCTAAAAATTATAATTCCAAGGCCGGCGGCAAGGAGAGCCGCTGATGGTGGCAAAGGCACTGGCTGCATGGGCAGCTCGGGTACCATGACCAATCCATCCTCGCTACCATTACTATTACCGTTACCGTTACCATAGCTTGAAGAAGCATCGTCAGTAATGTCATAGGGTACACCTTGTGTTGTTGAATAATCAGAAACAACATTAGTACCGCCTTCAGCCAAGTTGTCGTCATCATCGTTGATATAAAAAACTCCGTTGTACTCCCCCCCGCCAGACTTACTAAAAAAACATCCCGGAGCCTCGGTCACATTTTCGATACCAATACTTTGATTAATATCACTTTGAGGAGCTAAAGTCTGAAAACAGCTTGTGACCAAAAAATAAGGACCAATGTTCTTAGCCGCTGACTCATTTGCCTGATTAGCCTGTTGCCCTAATTCTAGTTGATTTTTTTGAAGCTCATCTCCAAAACCCAACATATCCATGGTGCATGCACCAACATTGCTGGCATTGAAAAGACTTAAGAAGAAAAAAGTCAAGAAAAAATGCACCATTATGTCCTCTCCTTGTTGATCCCTGCGCAACAGATTCTGGGCCAATTTGTGAAACATAGGGAGAATCTATAAAACCACGGGCCTTAAGAAGGCTTTTCTCCCATCTCCATTAGAGATAACTTTTACAAAAATTATCTAATTTTTGCAATATAGATCCGCTAAAATGTTAGCAGAAAAATTAGCAGAATGGTCATTGCGTCAATAAAAATTGATGGGCATGAAGAGCAAAATAGACTAAATGCTCAATGTTGAGATAAGAAAGAGGCCTAACTTCCCGTTTTAAAAGCTAAATTTTAAAAGCGGGCATTGGTAAAAAAGAAGATAAGTCAATATAACCGCCCGCTTTTTATTTATTGCCCGGTTCTATTGTGACTATTTTTTGATTTTTCTGAAAATCGGCAAAAGCCCTAACCCTGACGCAAGAAGAAGCGCAGTGGTGGGTAATGGCACAGGGTTTGGAGGCTCTGGCATAATCAATAAGCCATGATGCCGACTTGACCCATCGACATAACTTCCCACTATCTCGCCATTATTATTAGTTCCAATTAACCAGAGCACATTGTCATTAAAATCGACAAATTCTACGCTTCCATCAGGATTATATATAAACCCTATATATCCCCCATTAGAAAAATCTTCATAATCTCCAACAATTAGACCCTGATCATTTATGTCATAAAAGATAGTGGGATGGTCTGAAATATTGATTACTTGGAAACCGCTAGAAGTATATTTTATACCATTGTATTGGCCAGAATCATCAATAATGCTTCCTACTATTATGTTATCGTTATTGTTTCCAGCAAACCAGGTGTTATTAGTCCCGTACTTAACAGTTTGAAATCCACTATTTGGATCGTAAACGAGTCCTTCACTTTCACCCGGGTTTGGAAATGTTGTCCCCACATATTGTCCGCTATCGTTTATCTTAAAAAGCATAAGATCGTTGCCTGAATAGTTCACGAGTTGAAATCCATTGGTGGAATCATAAGTGAATCCTTGGACACCTGAAGTGGAATAAACTCCTACAATCTGCCCATTATTGTTGATCCCCATCGGCATGGTGGAACCGTCATTAGAAGAGTCATCATAATCTATGACAGTAAATTCACTCGTTGACTCATCATAAATCAATCCATGATTACGGCCGCTATTATCAGCATAGTAACCAACTATCTGTCCGCTATCATTTATACCCGTAAGCCATGTTGAATAACCTTCATAGTCTAAAGTCCTTATGGTGTATGCACCAACATACCCCGGACTTAAAAGGACCAAAAACAAGAGACTCAAGATGATACGCATCATGACTCCATCCTCCTCCTAGAATTTTTTGAATTTTTCAAAAAGACAACGGGAGAGTTAGGCCTAGGAATGAACCCTAAAAAGGAATTTCTCTCCATCCTTGAATGGAAAAGTGACACAAATTGTCACTTTTGACAATACCTTCATCCTATTTTTTGTTTTTGGGGAAAACCTGCCGAATGGGCCAGAATATTTGGAGAATGGTCAAGGTGGATTATAAGCAAAAAGAAGAAAAGAAATTGGTGCCGGAGGCGAGAGTCGAACTCGCACGGGCGAAAAGCCCACTGGATTTTGAGTCCAGCGCGTCTACCAGTTCCACCACTCCGGCACAGGTGAGATATTCGTTACCATTTTACGGCCTCGTTGTCAATTTTCTAAGTAGCCTCACACCACTAAGCCTTTGGCCCTGCCCCTTTCTAAATAATCACGCAAACCCTTAATACAATTTACAGCCTCCACCAAATCGATATATTATGAAGATAGTTCGCTCAAGTAGTCTAGGTTGGAGATATCCCAAAATTCAGGAGGCACGCGTCATGCAAAAAAATTTATTTATCGTGATGGCTTTGGTGGCAGGACTTTTAGTTACTGGTTGTTCCCACAAAAAGACTACATATTCCGGTTTCCTAAGGGACTATTCAGGACTTCAGAAGGGTCCCAAGGGCGGGCCAGACCTTGTTTATAAAAAACCTGGCGTGGACTTTTCAAAGTATAAAAAGGTCTTGGTCGAACCAGTGGTTTTCTATCTCAAGAAGGATGCAGAGGCCAAGGGAATACAACCCAAGGTCATGGCCGAGCTGGAAGATGCCTTTGAAAAGGAGATCGTCAAGGCCCTAAACGGCGCATATCCAATGGTGGACAAGCCAGGGCCAGATGTACTACGAATCCGCATTGCCATCACTGATGTTGAACCAAGTAACCCAACCCTTGGCACTGTTGGTGCCGTCATGCCTGCTGGTATGGCCATAAATCTCATTTCAAACGTGACAACTGGCTCCTCTGTCAATGTGGGAAGTGCTTCCATGGAAGCAGAATTTATCGACTCGGAAACAGGGGAAGTCATTGGCAAGGTGGTGGACCACATAGAAGGCTCCACCTATGATACCGCCACCCTCAAGGGAAAGTGGGGCCATACCAAAAAGGCCTTTCAACAGTGGGCACAGATGCTTCGCAAATGGCTTGATTCTGTCCATGGAAGAAATGGCTCCTAGTCTAAACACTTTTATAGAGGGCCTTTTCACCTTGGCCTCGAGCAAAAAATCCAAGGGCTGCCGCATAATCTTTCTTGTGCTTTCGTGCCTTTTGGTCTTTGGAAACTCCTCTTTTTTGCTGGCCTCTGCTGGTCCGACCCTGCAAGACATGGATTTTCTGAAAAGGGAAATCGTAATTCTTGACCGCACCCGAAATCGGGTTGCCAAGGTTCAGGGGAAATGGGATGGCAAGGACGAATTCATTTCACACATCGACAACAGAATAGACGCCCTTTGCAAGGAACTTGTAATGAACTATGGCCTTTCTGCCTCTGAGGGGCTGCCTTGCCCTGCCCTTTCCCCCCAAGAGATTGACAGGATTAAAAAACATTTGGCTCAAAAAAGGATTCAAAGGGCAACCCAGGAGCTTCAAGACTCCCTTGGAGACTTCGATGACCTGCTTCAAAGGGAACAGGAGACCTTGAGGGCCCAGGGTCAGGAGGCCATAGGCAGCGGACAGGGGGAGCCTGGCAGGGTGGCCTCCTCCTCAGCGGGTCAGGAAATGCAGCAGGGAGCCCAGGCTGGCCAGAATGCAGCTGGCCAGGGAAACGGGGGCAATATTTACACATCTCGGCAAGCCAACGGTAAAATTGGAAGTACAGGCAGTAACGGTGACAATAGCAATGGTAGTACCAGTGGAAAAAATACTGGTCAAAATCCTTCTGACAAGATAAATGGAGAGGGGACCGTTGCCACTGGCAAGCCTGTTCAGGCCGCCTCGGCCAGGGGCAAAAACGGAACCATTGGGGAGGATGACGACATAGTGGCCCGTCAGCTTCGTGAGGCAGCTGAAAGGGAAACGGACCCAGAGCTCAAAAAACGGCTGTGGGAAGAATATCGAAGGTACAAGGAGGGCAAATAGAGATGCCCCTGAACGAAAAAATGCTCATCCCCTCTCCCCCAAGGCACAACAGATTTCTATTGTTATTTTCCATCCTCCTTGCAGGCATGCTCTTTGGCTGTGCCGGAAGGTCCACTGTCAATGTAAAGGATGATGTTCCCCCTGTGACGGCGCCAAGTCAGCTTCAGGAAAATGAGCTTCTGAACGTGGCCATAAAGGTCTTTGACCCTGGCAAACTCCCCGAAGACGAGGATAAGAGAATGGGCCTTTCCAGGGAGATTCGCCAGGCAGAGGCCGCATTCTACGCTGTCCACCTGAAGGACACCCTGCAAAACTCCGGCTACTGGGGTTCGGTGTGGGTCGTGCCCCAGTCGGATATCTTCGAAGACCTGGTCATTAGTGGCAAGATTGAATATTCCGATGGAGAAAGGCTGGCCCTTCACATAAAGGCCGTGGATGCAAGGGGAGTTGTCTGGATAGACAAGACCTATCAGGAAACCTCCACTACCTCTGAACGGGAAGAGGCCAAGATGGAAAAGCAGGACGCCTTTCAGGATCTCTTCAATGCCATAGCCCAGGATCTCGTCAGATTTAGAAACGGACTCTCCCAACAAGAAATAGCTGAAATACACACTCTTTCTGAACTGCGCTTTGCTGCCGAAATGGCAAGGGAACCCTTTGAGCACTACTACCACCAGGATAAAAAAGGCCTTTTTGCCCTTACATCAAAGCCCCCTCATGATGAAGATCCGATGCTCCAAAGGGTGCGGGAAATACGTGCCCGGGATGAAATGCTCATGGATGTTCTCACAGCATACTATGACAATTACTACCAGAAACTGTGGTCTCCATACCAAAATTGGCGCAAGTTCAGAAGTCAGGAACTTCAAATCATGAGAAAGGTAAAAAACAAGGCCCTTGCCACCCAGGTCATGGGCTTTGTTGCCATAGTGGGTTCGGTTGTTCTTGGCATCGTTGGTGACGACGACATGGCACGGGCAATGGACCCTGTGCGTCAGATAATGGCAGTGGGAGGCATGGCTGCCATCTATGCGGGCCACCAGATGAGACAGGACGCCAAGATGAACGAGGAGGCAATAAAGGAGCTTGGGGAATCCCTTTCCTCTGATGCCCAGCCCTTGCTGGTGGAGGTAAAGGGCCAGACCATGCGCCTTACAGGCACGGCAAAAGAGCAGTACGCCAGGTGGAGAAGCCTTCTCAGGGAAATCTACGAAAACGAATCACAGCTTGATGGCAAGTTGCCAGTTCTTCTTGGAACCAAGCCACAGGCCCAGAGTCAGGGCCAGGGCCAGAATTCCCCCTCTGGCACCAATGCAACCAGCCTGCAAAAAGAAGACACCTCTGCGTTTCAAAACCAAGTTTCGACTCATTGATCAGACCAAAATGGGCTACACTGTGAATGTTGACCATTTTCCATTAGGGGCCCTTAAAAAATCCCCTGAAATTCAATTCTCTAGTAGGTTTTGGCAAAAGTGACACGATTTATAGAAATAATTTCCAAGGGCCACGCCCAGCCTCCCCGCAAGATGACCCTTCCCATCAAGATTGGTGGCGGAAGGGAGGCCTCTGTAGTCATTCCAGGCATTAACCAGTGCGTATGCATTCTGGGTGAAAGGGACGGACACCTCTATCTGGAGCCTGTTTCCGAAAGTGTCCAGATATTTCACAACAAGAAGAAGGTGGATTCCTGGGTATGGATAAAGTCTGGAGACACGGTCCAGGTTGGGGACTACATTCTAACCTTTTCCGTATCCCCGGACCTTGTGACCATAAATATTCAAAAGGCTTCTGATTATCTAAAGGGGGCTCTTTCGCCCCCAAACCAGCTGCACCAAAATGCTCAAACCCGAGAAACAGGGTACAACCAACTTCCCAGGGTTGAAAATAGTTCCAGCCAGAGTGGTAGTGGCGCTCTAAGACGCCTCGCCATTCCCTTAGGCCTTGGCACTCTCATCCTTATTGCAGCCCTCGTCCTCTGGGCCCGAGGCTTTGAGGTGCGCATAACCCCTGCCCCTGACACCTTGGAGTTCAAAGGCTTTCCACCTGTCGTGGGCTTTGGAAAACACTTTATCGCCCTACCCTTCTCCTATGAGATAGTTGCCCGAAAGGAGGGGTACTCGCCATTAAAGGAGACAGTCGATCTTTCAACGGGTGAAACACTCTTTACCTTCAGGATGACCCCGCTTCCAGGGTTTGTGGACTTTGATTCCAAGCCTCAAGGGGCCCAAGTCACCCTGGACGACACCGCACTTGGAAAGACGCCCATAAAGAACCACGAGATCATGGCTGGAAACCACACCTGTCTTGTGGCACTCGAGGGGTTCGTTCCTGTGAAAAGACAGATTCACATCAAGGGCTTCGGTACCCATCAAAGGTTCACCTTCGATCTCGTGTCTGCCTCGGCCAATGTGACTGTAACATCAGCCCCAAGGGGGGCCAAAATCTTGGTTGATGAAAGGGATAGTGGGGCAAAGACCCCTTCAAAAGTATTGATTCCCAAAGGAAGCCATGTAGTCTCACTCGTAAAGGAAGGCTATGAAAAAACTAGTGTGCGGGTAAAGGTTGAACCTGGCCAGAAGATTGTCCTTCCTGAAATAAAACTTTCGAAGGCCAGACCTGTCTTAAGGATAAAGAGCGTACCACCTGGGGCAAAGGTCTCTGTGGACTCGGTCTATAAGGGCAAAACCCCTTTGGAGGTGCGCATCCTTCCCGGGAAGAAACATCTGATATCTGTCTCTGCGCCAGGGCACAAGGGTTTTACAAAGAGGATTTCCCTTGGAGCCGGGGAAAAAAGGGAGCTAAAGGTAAGGCTCAAGCCCCAGTTTGGCACATTATTCATCACAAGTGACCCTGAAAACCTGGAACTTTATATCGATGGCAAACGCCAGGAAAGAAATTTTGGAGCCTTCGTCCTTCTGGCAACATCCCACACAATAGAGGCCAGGGCCCCTGGGAAGCCTTCGATGAAAACCCAGGTGAAGCTCTATCCTGGCCAGAAGAAAAACCTGGATATCAGGCTCGGGCAGCAGCCCCTGAAACAAAACAATTCATCAGGTCTCGGCAAAGGTTACCGCCCCCCAAGGGTTGTCCTGATAAGGCCACGTGCTTTCATGATGGGTTCTTCCCGCAGGGAACAGGGAAGACGCAGCAATGAGATTCAACGAAGGGTTATTCTAGAGCGGCCATTTCTCATTGGGACGAGGGAGGTGACAAACCGCCAGTTCCGCAGGTTCAGACCAGGGCATTCCTCAGGACGCTTTGCAGGCATGAGCCTGGATGGGGACTTACAGCCTGTTGTCAGGATCTCCTGGGAAGATGCGGCAAGATACTGCAACTGGCTTTCAAAACAGGAGGGCCTTCCCCCCTTCTATGTGGAAAAAAATGGGCGTTTGGTTCCTTCCCGCCCGGCAAATACAGGGTACAGGCTACCAACCGAAGCAGAATGGGCCTTTGTGGCTAGGGTAATGGGGAGGAGAACACCTGCCCGCTATCCATGGAATGGCCCCTACCCGCCAAGGACAAAAAGCGGAAACTACGCCGATGAGTCTGCCAGGGGCATCCTGCCTGCCATCATCAAGGGGTACCAGGATTCCTTTGCGGTAACGGCCCCTGTGGGCAAATTTCCCAAAAATCCTGCAGGCCTCTATGACATTGGCGGAAACGTGTCTGAATGGTGTAACGACTATTACTCCCCCATACCTGTAGCCAGCCACACCCTGGACCCCCTTGGGCCACCTTCTGGAACACACCACGTGGTAAGGGGTTCGAGCTGGAGGGATGCCTCCATCACCGAACTTAGGCTTGCCTACAGGGGCTATTCAAGAAAGGCAGAAGACTACATTGGTTTCAGGGTGGCTCGATATGCAAGATAAAAAATCAGGAAAAACCAAGAAAGAATCAACAAGGATGTCCCTTGTGGCAGCAATTAGCCTCGGCCTTCTACTGCTTGCTGCCCCGACCTCTTCAGTAGCCTCAGAAAAAGCTTCAGGCTCGAAGGGCAAGACCACCAAGGCCAAACATGCCCAAGGTAAAGGGCTAGGAACATCTGGGAAAGAGAGGGTCAGACACTTTGTACCATCAGAGAGAATCAGTGCAGACAAGGCAGTGCCATTTCCCGTGGACATCTAACCAGGAGGAGAGCAAATGAAGAGAAACGGGCTTACCAAGGAGATGCTCTTTCAGATATTTTCGCTTCTTGTCATATTCATACTGGTCCACGCAACCTATGTGGCCCTGATAAGACCAAGTGCCCAGGCCTTCTTGAAGGCCCAGCAGGAAATGGCCAAGGCAGGGTCTGGCTTCATGCAAAGCCAAAACATTTACGTAGTGCTAAAAGACTACGAACAGGAGGCGTGCATCGTTCTAATGCTCTGGGCACTTTCCATCATGGCGTGGAAGGCATATCACATATACAAACAACAGCAGCTCCTGGAAAAGGACATCCTTCAACTGCCAGACGGACTTCCCATTGGGCCTGAGGACACCCATGAACTCCAGAAACGGATCATGGAAAATACAAAGTCCTGCCCCTACTGCCTCCTTCCAAGGGCCCTCCGTACAGCCATCCAGAGATTTGCAGCCACTTTGAACGTACACGACGCAGCGACAGCCGTGCGGGACGTGTGTGACTCAGAGGCAGAAAGGCAAGAGGCAGAACTTTCCATTATTCGCTACATTGCCTGGGCCATTCCCTCAGTGGGGTTCATCGGCACTGTCCGGGGTATTGGAGCAGCCCTTGCCCAGGCGAACAAGGCCGTGGAAGGCGACATAACAGGCGTTACCCAAAACCTTGGAGTGGCCTTCAACTCCACCTTTGTGGCCCTTGTGCTCTCCATCGTCCTGATGTTTTTCATACACCAGCTCCAGCTAATGCAAGAGCGCCTTGTTCTGGACACAGAGGACTATTGCGAGCAGCACCTCATCTCAAGGCTCCACACCCCTGTCAAACCCCTTTGAACAGCAGACTCGCCCATGGCAAGACCAAGACAAAAAGGAAGCTTCTCTGTTTTCAGCCTCTCCTTTCTCGACATCATGTTTTGTGGCTTTGGTGCAGTGGTGCTCCTCGTACTCATAATCAACAGCCAGATGGTGAGACACAGAAATGAGGAGCACAAGGAGCTTTCTTCAAAGGTAAGGAGGCTCGAGCAGGAGGTGAATGCGTCAAAGGAGCTTCTTTCCCGCAAACTAAACAGCCTGGAAAAGGTTCGCACCCAGGCCAAAAGGCTCGAAGGCCGGGCAAAAATCGTTCTAAACGAGATCAAAAAGACAAGGGTTGAACTTGCCAGGTATCTTGGGGTATCAACGGCAACCCTGGAAGACGTAAGACGGCTTGAATCTGAACTAAAAAGCCTTGATAGCCAGCATAAGAGAATGCTTGCACGGCTAAAAAAGGAGCAGGAATCTGGGCAGCAGGCCCTCAGGATCCCTGGCCAGGGCCGTAGACAATACATCACTGGACTGAGGCTAGGTGGCAGGCGCATCCTTTTGCTCGTGGATTCATCAGCCTCCATGCTTGCCTCGTCCATCGTCTCCATTGTGAGGCTAAAGAACATGCCTGCAGCAAGGAGGGTCAGGGCAAGAAAGTGGCAGAGGGTCATACGCACTGCCAGGTGGCTTCTTGCCAACCTGCCCCTGTCCTCTAGGGTTAAGGTTGCCCTCTTCAACGACAGGGTCCGGTTTCTAGGCCCATCGAAGGAGGCGTGGGTAAGCGTGCAGGATACTGCTTCCATGAATCAAATCAGTAAGGCCCTTTCGGGCCAGGTACCAGACAAGGGCACGAGCCTTTATCGTGCATTTCTGGCAGCAGCCCAGCTTTCTCCATTGCCAGACAATATCATCCTCCTGACAGACGGACTCCCAACCATTGGGGCAAAGGCCCCCAGTCGTGGCAAGGTCATGCCAGATGAGAGGGTGGAGCTTTTCAAAAGGGCCACTGCCAGGCTGCCTAGAGGCATTACTGTAAACACCATACTCTTCCCCCTGGAAGGGGACCCAAAGGCGCCTTCCCTCTTTTGGCAATTGGCAGTTGCAACAAGGGGCTCTTTTTTCACACCAAGCAAGGACTGGCCATGAGAAGACGCACCAAAAACCGGACAATCGACGTATTCAGCCTATCCTTTCTCGATGTTGTCTCATGCGGATTTGGCGCAATTGTGCTCTTGCTTGTCATCTCCCAGTTTTCCGAGCCAAGGGTCACAAAGGAGATGACCGTAAAACTGAAGGCACGGATTGAGGCCCTTGAAAAAGAGCGAATCAAGCTCAAGGGGCAGATCGCAGTTGCAGACGACCAGCTTACGTCGAGACAGGAACAGGTTTCGAGACTCAAGGAAAGGGTTGCCAAGCTGGAGGGTGAGCTCAGGCAAGTAAGGGGGCGGCTCAAGGCAGCTGCCACAGACCAGGAGGCAAGAAAGATTATTGCCAAACAGCTTGAGCAGGCGCGCCAAAAACTTACCGAAGAGATGAAGCGGCTTCAGGCTATGCGCCCCGTAACCTACAAGAGAAAGGCCATAGTAGGCGGCATCCCAGTGGACAGCCAGTACATAATATTTGTCATCGACACATCTGGTTCCATGCTGCGCTTCGCATGGCCCATGGTGCGGCGCAAGATGTATGAAATCTTGAAAGCCTACCCGACTGTCAGGGGAATCCAGGTGATGAACGACATGGGCGAATATATGTTTTCCCAGTACCAGGGCCGCTGGATACCAGATACCCCCGCCAGGAGACGGGTAATTCTGTCTCGCCTAAATGGCTGGGCCCCCTTTTCAAACTCAAGCCCAGTCGAAGGGATAACCAGGGCAATAAGGGATTTCTATTCACCAGACAAGAAGATATCCATTTATGTGTTGGGAGACGACTTTTCAAGGGGCTCCATCCAGGCGGTGGTTGACCAGGTAAACCGCCTCAACCGAGCCGGCCAAAGGGGCGGAAGACGGGTTCGGATTCACGCCATCGGATTTCCTGTGCTCTTGAAGGAATCCCCTTCCTCACCAAATTTTGCCCGTTTTGCTGCACTGATGCGAAGGCTTGC
>JAADCZ010000061.1 GCA_013154175.1 Thermodesulfobacteriota bacterium | reverse complement strand
AGGCAGACTAGCTGGGGAAAGAGGCCGCAGGTGAACATTCTCTTCCACCTTTTTGGGGTGAAGACAAAGAAAAAGGGTCACTAGCCCCAGCACCAGGGCCAGTAACCCCGCAAGATATATCGCTAGAGTCCTTTTTGACATCAAAGTCCAGTGGCAGCCACCTGACGCTTTACTGCCTCGACTGATTTTTGAAGGGCCTCTTTTTCTTCATCTGTAAGGGGAAACTCGACTATCCTTTCTACGCCTTTACTGCCAAGAACCACTGGCACACCCAGGAAGACGCCGCTGATTCCAAATTCACCCTCAAGATAAGCGGCACATGGAAGGACCCTTTTTTCATCGAAAAGCACTGACTGGGCCATTTCTATTGCGCACAGACCAGGAGTTGTAAAGGCGCTGCCGGTTTTGAGGTGTTGCACTATCTCGCCACCTCCGGTCTGTGTCCTCTTCACTATGCGTTCCAGCTCCTCCTTTGACAAAAGGTCCTCAACGGGCACACCACCAACACTTGCAAGCCTTGTCAGGGGAAGCATGTTATCTCCATGAATACCCATGACCAGGGCAGTCACGTCCTTGGGGGCAACTCCCAGGGCCTGGGCGAGAAACGTCCTGTATCGGGCAGAGTCTAGGACTCCAGCCATGCCCACCACACGATTCTTGGGAAAACCAGACACCTTGAAAACCGTATAAACCATGGCATCAATGGGATTCGTCACCACCACTATCACGGCATCTGGACTATGTTTGACGATATTCTCGGTAACTTCCTTTACTATCTGGACATTCTTGGCAAGAAGGTCCTCCCTGCTCATGCCTGGCTTTCTGGCAAGACCTGCAGTGATGATGACCACATCGGAGTTGGCTGTATCCTCGTAGCTGCAACTGCCAATTACCGAGCCATGATAGCCGCACAATGGAGCGCTTTGGCTTATATCCAGCGCCTTGCCCTGGGGAATTCCCTCAACCACATCTACCAGAACAATCTCACTTGCAACCTTCCTGGCAACTGCCCAGTGGGCAGCAGAGGTCCCCACAGCTCCTGCCCCAACAATAGTCAACTTCCTGTTATGACTTGACATATTCTTTACTGCTCCTTTCTTTTCGACTTCTGGTTTCACTAGAGCTTACCATGTTCCTGAAGGTATCGCCTGTAGTACTTCAATGCCTCAGGCAAGTATTCCCTTATTTTCTGAATCCTGGCAGAGTCAGAAGGATGGGTGCTCAAAAATTCTGGGGGCTTTGGATGCCCCTTCCCTGCCTTCATCATCCGCTCCCAAAAGGTTATTGCCCCACGAGGGTCATACCCTGCCATGGCCATGAAAATCAGGCCAAGGTGATCTGCCTCATATTCCTGGGTCCTGCTGTAGGGCAAGAGTACACCCACATTTGCCCCCAGACCGTAGAGTTGCATCAAAAGGTTCCTGGTTGCCGGATTGGCACTTCCAGTCAGCATTGAAAGGGCATTACCCCCTAGTTGCAAAAGCAGCTGCTGGCTAAGGCGTTCTGCTGCATGGTTGGCAACGGCATGGGCTATTTCGTGGCCCAGGACAACGGCAAGGCCATTTTCGTCCTTGGCTACAGGAAGAAGCCCTGAATAAACCACAACCTTGCCCCCTGGCATGCAAAAGGCATTTATTTCCTTGCCACAAACCAGGTTGAATTCCCACTTGTAACCGGCAATCCTCTGGCTCTGCCCCGTCTCTGCAAGAAACCTTTCCACCGCCTGGCTGATGCGTCTTCCCACTCGTTTTACCATCTCCACTTGAGCGCGATCGCTGCAGAGTCTATGCTTTTTCAAAAACTCCCTGTACTCCTTCTCGCTCATTGCAAGGAGCTGGGAATCTGGCACCAGGCTTAGCTGGGTTCTGCCAGTCACTGGCACGTGGGCACAGCCCCACAAGGTGCACAGAAAATTGGCCAGAACCAACACCATCAAGAATCTGGCCATGGATCCAAATTTGGGTAAGTTATGAGACATCTCTTTTGGCAGTCTGTTCATGAACCCTTCCTAATTTTTGGTGTATGTTTGAAAAATTAGTAAAAAACTTACAAAAAAGTGCTAATTTTGTCTATTGAAAGAGGCGGGGCAATTTCATGGCTCCCCTTGGAAGCGGTGATTTGTCTGCCTTGTCTTCAAATTTTTTTGAAAGGGACTCTTCGTGGCTTTTTTTGAAAGCGAGGCCAGTAGCGTAACAATCGACCTGGAGGCTATTAGAGACAACATCAGGTTCCTCCTGAGTTCTGTTTCAAAGGGCTGCAGGCTCATGCCAGTGGTGAAATCAGATGCCTATGGCCACGGGATAGTGGAAGTGGCATCCATGCTTGAAGAGGAACGCATCTGGGGCTTTGGCATATATGAAATGGACGAGGCAGCCATCTTGAGGAGGGCCGGGGTTCACAAGCCAATCTTTTTACTGTCGGGGCTATTGGGCGACGATGCAGAGAAGGTAATCGAGTTCGACCTTACAGTAGGTTGCGTATCAATCCAGGAGCTTACCCAGGTAAATGAGGCTGCAAGGGCCCACGGGAAAAAGGCCCAGGTGCACGTCAAGGTCGATACCGGCATGTCAAGGTTTGGGATGTCTCCGGAAGAAATATGCTGGATTGTTGAAAATCTGGATAAATTTCAAAACCTTACTGTTTGCGGCCTCTATTCTCACCTTGCATGCGCAGATGAACCAGACAGCCCTACGAATCATAAACAGCTCGTCGCCTTCAAGGAGCTTGTCCGCAGGGTGCATGACATGGGCTGGAGGCCCAAATTCATACACATGGCAAACTCAGCTGCAATTTTTTCCCTCAAGGACTCCCTCTTCACCATGGCTAGACCAGGCATAGCCGTCTATGGAGCCCTCAAACTGCCCCATGGCCTGGCACTGGATACCAAACTGCAGCAGGCCATGACCTTTAAAAGCAAGATTATTCATATGCGAACATTGCCAAGGGGGGCTGGGGTAAGTTATGGTCACACCTTTGTAATGGAAAAGGATTCCAAGATAGCACTTGTTCCAGTAGGTTATGACAATGGCTACCTGCGGACGTTGTCTAACAGGGCACACGTGCTTATAAATGGAATCAGATGCCCTGTTGTTGGAAATGTTTGCATGAAGACCATCATGGTAGACGTTGGAAACGTCAAAGGCTGCAAACCTGGCGACGAGGTGGTCCTCATGGGAAGGCAAGGTGCTGAAACCATCGGGGCCATTGAACTTGCTCAAAGGGCATCCACCATCAGTTATGAGATACTGTGTCTCCTAGGAAAACTTAACAGAAGAAAATTCATAGGATAAGGACATGTTTGGAATAGGTCTTCCTGAACTCATAGTCATACTCATCCTTGCGCTCATTGTGCTAGGCCCTGAGAAACTTCCTGCAGTGGCCAAACAGGTGGCCAGATTCCTCCATGATCTAAAAAAGGCCACAGAGGAATTCAAACAGGAACTGGAACTTGACAAGCTGGATGACATCAAAAACCCGGTCAAGCTGGAAAATCTTTTAGGGGAAGATATAAACAAGCTGAAAAAGGACCTGACAAACCCCGACTTCCTAAGTGATGACACCCAAAGTGGAAATACCCTTGGAGGGCTGGGACCAGAATGGAAAGAGGCAAGAAGCCGGAAAAAGGACGATAAAAAGGCCGCAGAGGAAGATGTCTTGACCAGGGACGAGGGGCCTCAGAAAAAGGATGACTAACGAAGCATACACCCTACAAGACCATCTGGGTGAACTGCGAAAAAGGCTGATAAATTGCGTAATTGTATTTTGTGTTGCATTTGGGGCAGCCTACGCCGTTTCAGACTTTCTCATATCCTTTCTCTTCCTTCCTGTAAAGGAGAGCCTTCCCCAGGGCAGCACAATGGTATTCACGGCCCTCACCGAAG
Source organism: Thermodesulfobacteriota bacterium (assembly GCA_013154175.1). Lineage (GTDB taxonomy): Bacteria > Desulfobacterota > Dissulfuribacteria > Dissulfuribacterales > QOAL01 > JAADCZ01. Next base: position 33,160 of record JAADCZ010000061.1, on the reverse strand, counting down.
GGTTCATGGCGCATCTCAAGGTGGCCTTTTGGGCAGCCATGGTTGTCACAGCTCCTTTCACCCTCTACCAGACCTGGAGATTCCTCCTTCCTGCCCTCTACGAACATGAAAAACGCTCACTGAGACGCCTCATTCTTACTAGCTGTGCCCTGTTTGTGTTTGGTGCAGTATTTGGTTACTGGGTGATACTGCCTGTGATACTCAGCCTCAGCCTCGGTTATGCATCCACCAATCTCCAGGCCCTGCCAAGGCTCCAGAACTACCTGATTTTCACCTTAAAAAGCATATTTCTCTTTGGAATCATCTTCGAAGTTCCATTCGTAATGGCAGGGGCTGCCAAACTGGGGCTGATTCCCAAGGACTATTTCAAAAAACATAGAAAGCCTGCCTACCTTTTGCTCTTTCTCGTGGCAGCGGTCTTGGTCCCCTCTGATATCTTTTCCCAACTCCTCATATTCATGCCCTTTGTCATCATTTATGAAGTTGGGGCCTTCTTGGCATCCAGATTTTAACCTTCATCAAGAAAGTACATAGGCAGAAAGTACATAGAACTTTGTCAAAAGAAAGGGGCTGTCCGTTTTCACAGACAGCCCCTTGGTTCTCAATCGATTCTTATCTCTTTGTCTATCTCATGAATGGCAACAGCTTGGTGTACTTCATGAAGACGATAATGAGTGCCAAGGCAAGCATTCTCTTCAGGAAGATTTCGGGCAGCTTCTTCTGAATCCTAGGACCAACCATACCGCCGCCGATAGCACCACCGGCAATACATGCAGCCATTATCCAGTCGGGCTGATATCCCATGAGGATGTACTTGGCGATACCACCGCATGAAGTTGCAAATGTACCGGCCAGAGCGATTGGAACGGCCAGATACATTGGATAACCCATGAAGGTTGTCATGAAGGGCATGAACATGAAGCCACCGCCAACTCCAAAGGAGGATGCGATCATACCCATGATGATACCACCAATGAGCATTGTGAGAGGACGTGCGACAAAGGTCTCACCCCAGAATCTCATGTCAAACTTGATGAAGTTGAACTTGTCAAACTCGACCTTTCCAAGCTCGGCTGCCTTGCCTGTTCTCTTTGCCTCTTCAACAGCCTTGTTGAACTTCTGAACAATTGCCTTGAGGGCCTTTTTCTTCTCGATGGTGCTGGGCAAGGATTCATGGAAGAGCTTAAATCCAATGAGCAAACAGATGATACCCAGATAGAACTTGTAAGCCTTGAGTGGCAGATACTTTGCGGAAAACGTTGGTCCAATGAAGAAGGCACCAATCAGAATTCCCAGGGCAAAGAAAATAGCCACTGGCCATGCGAACCTCTTGGCCTTGAAGTAGGAGATCAGACCGGTGATTGGAGAACACAGTGTAAGGAACAAGTTTGTGGGCTTAATGGTGTTAGCAGCATTGATACCGATTGGGCCCTTGGTTCCAATAACTGTAATCTGGTATGCAGCAGTGAAAAGACCACCTGCAGCACCCATGATAACAAAGAGCACACCAATGATGAATGCACCCAACAGAACGATGAGTGGGTTCATGTAGCAGCATGCTGTTGGGAAGTAGAAGGTGGAAGGAATAATGGTGAATCCACCAGTCTTCTGCCCGTTTACATAGACAGACATCTTGGTGTGGGGGGCAAGGTTCTTGTATGGCGTCATTGTCATTTCAAATTCGCCGGTTTCCTTGTTCAGCTTGAGCGTAACCCCCTTGTTCCAGTCTTCCTTCTGGGTTTCATAATCGGTCATGACCATCCTGGCGTTTCCGCCACCAATGGGCCTTTCCTTTGAAACGGTGTTGATACCGAATTTTTTCTCATGGGTGTAAATCAAGAACTTCCACTGAGCCTCTGTGCTGACTGGCCCGAGCATGGTTTTGGCAGTCTCAGGAATCTCGCTCCACTGTTTGATCTTGTTGACGCGCACCATGAACTTGAAGGGCGGGAAGGCAAATGGACCAGTTGTCTGACCCTTAGCAACACTTTTGGGTGTGGCGAAATCATTGGGCTTGTTCGTTATGATGTAATAGGTAGGCGGAATGGCGGTATCACCAAACTTTTTGGTGAGCTTTGACCTTTCCTTTGAGCCAGGGGCGTCGGCTGGCTTGAACATCTTGTCTGTGCAGACCACAATGTAAATGTCCTGACCTGGGTCTATCTTTCCCTTGACGGTAATGGGCTTGCCTGCCTTGACACTGTCTGACACAAGGCTAGCCTCTATGGCCCATGCCGATGACACAGCAAAGACCAAAGTCAAGAAAACCAAAAAGACCTGACCAAAAATCTTCTTCTTCATAACGCTCTCCTCTCTCTGTAGATTTTTGTGCAACTTTTTTGTTGCACTAACTTGTTAAAGTAACACCCTGCTTTTGAACATTGGACTGCACGACGGGCCAGCTGTGCTCGCGCGCCCATTTTGGCTTGCCTGCCTTAACATGCTCGTCCATACCTTCCGTGTTGCTTTGGGAAATCTTGTAGGTCAGCGTGTCCAAAAGTATTGTAAAATCAACATATTGGACACTCACGCCCCTAGGCACCCTAATCCTAGTGGTACAGAAATTGAGAATTCCCTTGATTCCGCAATCAACGAGCAAGTCCGCAATCTCCTGGGCCTTTTCAGAGGGAACCGCCAGAACAGCCAGCTGGATATCCTTTTCCTGAATCACGCGAGGAAGATTCCTGAGGTCTTGAACTACCAAACCGCCCTCTAGCTCACGACCGATATGAGTAGGATCAAAGTCGAATACCGCCTCAAATACATAGCCTTGTCTCGAAAACTGGGGATGCCTCAACAGTGCCTGACCAATTGGGCCGGCCCCAACGAGTACCACTCTCCATTCATCCAACAGACCCAATATACCAGAAATTGTATTTAATAAAGAGGCTACGTCGTAGCCTACCCCTCTTACTCCAAATCTACCAAAATAGGACAAATCTTTTCTCAGCTGGGCAGGATTTACATTTGCCTCGTATGCAAGTTCGCTAGACGACACAACCTTCACACCTTTGGCCAATAACCTCTTGAGGTACCGCTGATAAACCGATAACCGGATTATAGTAGCGGCCGGGATTTTTTCTTTTCTCATCTTTACCTCCACTTTAATTTGATTGCCACAAATATCTGCAATAAATATGCCCCCTGAAAAAATATCTGCAATTTCACATTGTTACATTTTTCACTCACTTTAACATTATTTTTTCACATGCTAAAGAGTCAAAAATCGCAACAAAAAGGTTGCAGAAAAGGCCCGATTGCGGTTTTTTTCACGTTTTTTTGACGCTTTTGGATAAACCGCTTACTATAAGCGCCCAAACTAATTCACTTGTGATTTCAGAGAATTAACTAAGTTGTGATATAAAAGACAAAGAAGAGAATTTGTATTTTTTTTCTTTAAGTGGAGGTGCAACAAAAATATTGCACTATTGCAACATAAATTTAACCAAAGGCTTATTTGGCTTCCAAATCGCTGGTGGGGGCCTCTATTTCTCTTTTCGGCCTAAATTTGAAATAACTAAAAATTGCCAGGAGATACACTGTCATGAAGAGAAGGGGAAGGGAGATGCCGCTTACGCCCTTTATCTGGCCAGGGAAGGTTATGACGAAAACAGCACCCGTCTCTTCCTTCAGACGCATCACGGCAGGAATGTGATCCAGCCAGAATAGAGCAAAGAACACGGGCATTAGGTAGGTGAGTCCATACCTGGCAAAACGTTGGGCAAGATAATCATTGAACCTTTCATCGAGCTCCTGATCACTCGCATCATATAGTACCGACTGCTTTTTCCAGTCGTCTATTTCCTTTATGAGTTCTTGGGCCTGCTTGCGTTCCATAAAGGCACGCTGAAATTCGGCTTCCTTTTCATCGACCCTCAGAAGTTTTCTGATGAAGATGGAGATACCCGCTGTCATCAGGGCAACCAAGGCAACCTGAAGCCAGAGGGGCGCTCCCAGGGCATCCAAAGGGGATATGATTATCGTCTGTAAAAAATGGCCAATAGCTGAAAATAGCGGTGTAAACACAGCTATCATCAGCCAGTCCAAAAAATCCCTTATAAAATCCGGTATGAAATCCATGACTCAAGCATAAAACCAACACGACCTTTTTTCAATGAAGACGACCTTCATCCCGCCTTAAAAATTCACCCGAAATATTTGCGTCCTAAACCCCTTAAAATAAGGTGTGGTTCAAGGCTCCCTTTTGGACTACTCTTTTTTTACCATTTTCCTTAAAAGGAGAAGTTTATGAATATTTCCAAAGCCCGTTTGCTCCTTTACCTCTTATTACCGTTTATATGTTTCTTACCAACTGTCACTGCCAATGCCTCGAAAGCCACCTTTCATCCCACAAAGGCCCACTGCATTCTGCAAAAGGAAATAGAACACATCGATGTAAACCCTGATGGAACCTACACAGATACGGATGAAATTTTCATATCCATCCTGGATGAAAAGGGAAAAAGGCAGCAGCAGGTCCTGAGCTTCTTCTTAAACAAGAACTATTCCACCTTTGAGATGGAACTTCTTGAAATCATCCGGCCAGATGGAACAAAAATAAACATAGACTGGAAGGCCAACTCAAGGGAGACAAACCCTGCCCAAACCACCCGGATGAACATATATGACCCGAACCAGAAGGTAATAAAGATCTTCATTCCGGGTCTAAGGGTTGATGACGTCATCCATTATCGCATCAAGACCGTTGCCTTTAAGCCAATGATAGAGGAGCAATTCTTCGGAAATGCAGTGCTTCAGCACTCTTTTCCATTAAAAACCGCACACCTCACCATCGACATGCCTGAAAACCTGCCACTTTATCACCTGATAAAGGACAGACCGGCAGGGTCTGATGTCATGTTTTCCAAGTACAGAAAGGGTGGCAAGAACTCTTATCAGTGGAAGATTCAAGACATCAAAGAAATGGTTCCAGAGCCCAACATGCCCGAGTTGTCCAGGGTGGCAACGAGGCTCCTTTTTTCCACTATGAAGTCGTGGAGGGAGGTTTCCAGATGGTACTACAACCTTGCAGAGCCAAAGCTAAAACCTACCCCTGAAATAATCGCCAAGGTAAAGGAGCTGATGCAAGGCAAAAAGGACCAAGAAGAGATCATCAAGGCCATATTCTTTTTTGTCTCAAGGAAAATCAGGTACATGGGCCTGATCGAAGAGGCAAAAAGGCCAGGATTTGAACCACACGATGTGGGGCTGACATTCAGCAGGAAATATGGTGTCTGCCGGGACAAGGCCGCACTTCTTGTGTCAATGCTGAGGGTTGCGGGCTTTAGGGCATGCCCTGTCATTATAAAGGCTGGTGGCAAACTGGATCCGGAAATTCCCGTACCATATTTCAACCATGCCATTGCGGCCATCATGGATGAAAAGGGGCAGCCCAAGATCTACATGGATCCAACATCTGAAACCAGCACCCAGTTTCTTCCTGACTATGAACAGGATTCCTCCTGCTTGCCAGCCACAAAGGAAGGCTCAGAACTGTTACTCACCCCGGTAAATCCTCCAGACAGGAACTACTTCGTAATGCTTATAAAGGATGAACTCGATACCAATTCAACACTCAGGGGAAGCATCAGTGTGCAGACTGGAAACTTCATTGATACGGCCTTTAGAAGCATCCTTATGTCGCGCTCCAGGGAACACCAAAAGAGATTTCTCGAACGCTTCATACTAAAAAGACGCCCTGGTCTGGAAGTAACCAACCTTTCATGGTCAGACCCAGGAGACATGTCCAGGCCATTTCACTTTTCATGTTCCTTTTCCATGAAAAACCCTCAAAAAGACGCCATGCTCTTTCCCCCTTCCCTTGCTCAAGACCTTGGTCTTCTCGACAACTGGATAATCCAAAGGGCCTCCATGACCAAAAGACGCTATCCCCTGAAACTGGGCTATGCCATCAAGACTGTCATCAAGGAAGAGACCACGATACACTCTGAGAAAAAAAGCCTTCTCATTCCTGAAACAAGGGACTTTTCCAATAAATACTTTGATTTTCACACACATATTACCGCTAGCGGGAAAAGCTTGAAAATAGAGAGGCAGTTTGTCAACAAGGCCCTTGAAGTCCCCCCGGATGACTATCACCTTTTGCTTGAACTCCAAGGGGAACTCTTGCAGGAATCCTTTCAGCCCATTTTCCTAAAAAGAAGCGGAGGAGAAAAATGAAAAGGCCATCCCCTTTTGGAATAATACGAATCCTTTTAACCATACTTCTTTACTTGCCAGTCTCGGTTGCCATTAGTCAAAACTGCACGGCCTGGGCCCGTTCAAACCCTGAGCAAGATTCCAGGCCAGATGCCACAATCCTCCTCGTGGAAAAGAATTACCAGGTCGACCCTGATGGCAACTACACCCTCACCCTGCATCTAAAGACCAAAATCCACACCTACAGAGGAAGAAAAAACTGGGCAGACTTCAAGATTTCCTACAACAGCCAATTCGAGCAGGTGCGGATAATCGAGGCCAAGACAATAGGCCGTGATGGCTCCACTGAAAAGGTAACCCCAAAGGAAATCCACGACATTACAGACCCTTCAACCCAGTCCGCGTCCCTCTTTTCCTCCGCAAGACTCAAGGTGGTGAATTTCCCTTCGGTTGAGGAAGGGTGCACTGTTGAACTCCTTATGGAAAAGAAATCAAGGCTGGGTTTCTGGACCCTGGAGACCTTTTCTGGAGACAACCCAATTCTTCTTAAAAAAGTGGAGGTTACCATGCCCTCCACGATGAACCTGTCTGTTCATTTGATGACAAATGAGATAGAGAGCCAAAAGAGGGAAAAAGGCAACACAAAGACCATAACCTGGACAGGGAAAAACAGGCCCAAAATCATCTCTGAACCATTTATGCCCCCTATTCAAAATCGTCCGGACACCCTTATCCTGTCCAGTCTGGGCACATGGCAGGATGTGAGCAAACTTTTCTCCAGCACCCTTTTTAGGGCCACCCCCACAGACACACAGGCCCTTTTAGCAGCCTTGCCCCAAAATATAAGGCAGATTGACGATCCAGACGAGCTTTACATAAAACTTAGCAAGGCCATCGAGATATACCCCATAGGCTTTTTCAAGTCCAACCTTGACATCAGGCCCCCTATCACAACCCTCAAAAGTGGCTACGGCTCCCAGATGGATGCCATAGTCCTCTTTAAAAACATTTTGAAGGCAAAGGGTATGGACTCAAGTGTGGTCGCAGCAAACTCAGGGGGAATTTTCCTTAAAAAACTCAAGGATTCTCATTGCCCTAGCCTTTTCAACACCTTCCTCCTCAAATGCAAAGACAAATTCTACTCCTTCGACATGAAGGAGGCACCGCCTGGCATCACCGGTATGGATGGTCAGATGGCCCTTGACCTCGAAAGTGGAAGGTTCATCACCATACGTGATACGAGCCCCAAGGAAACCGTGCAGGAATATGTGGTCAAAATGTCCTCTCCAGCGTCCTTTGTGGTGGATTATGTCGGGGAGTTCAAGGGAACGAGCGGCATATTTTTGAAAAATAGCTTCAAGGACCTAACACCAGAAGAGTTCAAGGTGCGGCAGTCCATCTTTTATCATTCCCTCCATCCCTTGGCACATCCCCTGGAGAAGCTAAAGGTACAGGGGCTTTCGAGACAGTCCACGAAGGTTCGTACAGTTGCCCGCTACAATGTCCAGGGCTTTCAAGTCAAAAACTCAAATACCTTCTTCTTTCCCTTGAAGATCCCAGGGCTTCTCGAGTCTCTTTTCGCCCTTTTGCCTGAAAGGAAAAATGATCTTTTCATAAAGAATCCTTCAATCCAGAAGGTCAGTTTCTCATTGACCCTTCCAGAGGGCCTCGAGCTAAAGGGTCTGCCCCCTGCCAACAAAGGCGCCGTTGGGCCAATTTCATGGATGAGCACCTGCAGATCCAAGAGTGAAGATTCCAAAAGCGTTCTTTGTACCAACACTGTAACGGTCCAGAGGGGGCTTATCGACAAAGGGCAGGAATATTCACGCCTTAGAAAGGCGGTGCAACGACTCATGGATATAAGGACAAGAACAATAAAAATGATGGAAATTGCCCCTGAAAATCCATCTCTTGCACAAAACTCAGGAGGTGAGCAGAAATGAAGGCCATGGTTCTCCATAGACAGGGCCAAAAACTCGTATATGAGACAATCAAGACCCCAACCCCAGACGAGGGCCAGATAATCATCAAGGTGGAGGCCTGCGGGGTGTGTCGCACAGACCTGCACATCGTTGATGGAGAACTTACTCATCCAAGGCTTCCCCTAATTCCAGGCCATGAAATCGTTGGAACTGTGGTTGCCAAGGGCTCTAAAGCAAATCGTTTTGAGCTTTCTCAACGGGTGGGGGTACCCTGGCTTGGTCGCACGTGTGGCCACTGCACTTATTGCCAAAAGGGCCTAGAAAACCTTTGTGAAAATGCACTTTTTACAGGTTACACCCTAAATGGCGGTTATGCCCAATACTGCGCCGCCTATGAAGACTTTGCCTTTCCCATACCTGAAAATTACACCAGCGAGAAGGCAGCCCCCCTTCTTTGCGCAGGCCTTATTGGATACAGGTCTTACGCTATGGTTAAGGATGCCAAACGAATAGGCCTTTATGGATTTGGGGCATCTGCCCATATTATTTGCCAGGTTGCTGCCTTTCAGAACAAAGAGGTCTTTGCCTTTACCAGGGACGGGGATGAAGAAAAGCAGAAGTTTGCCATAAGCCTTGGTGCAAGCTGGGCCGGCGGCTCAAGCACATTGCCTCCAGAACCCCTCGATGCAGCCATTATCTTCGCACCAGCCGGCCACCTAATTCCCCAGGCCCTGAAGGCCATTGACAAGGGCGGATGTGTAATTTGCGCTGGCATTTACATGTCCGATATCCCCTCATTCCCCTATTCCATCCTCTGGCATGAACGGCAGATAAAGTCTGTGGCCAACCTAACGAGAAAGGATGGAGAGGAATTCATGAAACTGGCCTCCCAGATTCCCATTGAGCTAAGCACCACTGCCTTTGCCCTGAAAAAGGCAAATGAGGCCCTTGACGCAGTGCGTGGTGGCAGGATAAAGGGAGCTGCAGTCCTTATACCTGAGGAGGGCCAATAATGAATCTGGACCAGATTATCAGTCACATAAACGCCTTTGTTTGGGGGCCATACATGCTGGCCCTTCTCGTTGGAACAGGTGTGTATCTGAGCATAAGGCTTGGTTTCATACAGTTTACCAAGCTTTTGCCAGCCCTAAGGTTGCTTACAAAGGGCAGAAAAAGCCAGGAGGGCCAGGGGGATATTACCCCTCTTCAGGCCCTTACAACGGCCCTTTCTGCAACAATAGGCACGGGAAACATTGCAGGCGTGGCAACAGCCATCTTCCTTGGCGGGCCTGGGGCAATATTTTGGATGTGGATCTGTGCCGTCTTTGGAATGGCCACCAAGTATGCAGAGGCTGTCCTGGCGGTGAAATATAGGCGGGTCCTGCCAGATGGCACCATGCAGGGCGGGCCCATGCTCTACATATCCGAAGGCCTTGGGCTCAAGTGGCTTGGCTGGCTCTTTGCCCTCATGGGCTCCATAGCAGCCTTTGGGATTGGGAGCATGGTTCAATCAAATTCTGTGGCCGTGGTCATAAAGGATCACTGGAATGTTCCTGAGTGGGCCACAGGAATAATTCTGGCCCTATTGACCGGCGCGGTCATCATTGGTGGGATAAAACGTATTGGAAAGGTGACTGAAAAACTCGTCCCATTCATGGGCTTTTTCTACGTTTTAGGGGCACTCATCATACTTGTCTCCAACTTCTCCAAGGTTCCAGAGGCCCTGGCACTCATCCTCAAGCATGCCTTCAGCCCAGCAGCCACCGCTGGCGGCTTTGCCGGTGCAGGAGTCGCCCAGGCCATCAGGTATGGCGTTGCAAGGGGGGTATTTTCCAACGAGGCAGGCCTTGGCAGTGCGCCAATCGCCCATGCAGCAGCCAAAACCAATGATCCGGTTCGCCAGGGATTAATTGCCATGACAGGCGTCTTTTTCGACACCATAATCATCTGTACCATGACGGCCCTCGTCATCCTCACAACTGGTGCCTGGACAAAGGGAATTACCTCAAGCTCCCTTACCTATAGCGCATTCGAAGCTGGCCTGCCTGGCATTGGCGGTTACATCGTAACCGTGGGCCTGGCCATCTTTGCATATTCCACCATGATAGGCTGGGCTTATTACGGAGAAGAGTGCATCGAATACATACTTGGCATCAAGGCAAGGATGCCATACAGGTTTATCTTCTGCACAGTGATTGCCCTTGGGGCCTTTCAAAAGGTGGACCTTGTGTGGAACCTGTCTGATACAATGAATGGGGCAATGGCCATACCAAACCTCATTGGTCTTCTGGGGTTGAGCGGCGTCCTTGTGCAGGAGACCAAAAAAAGAATAGACAAGGCCCTTTCCTGACAAAAAAGGCCCTCAAGCCTTATGCCTGAGGGCCTTTAAAATAGGGGTCAAAGCCTTTTCTTAGCCCAAAATTGCCTTTAAATCCTCATCCGGTGTCTTGATGGGCATGATGTTGTAGTTTTCAACCAGTACATTCAAGACATTTGGTGTAATAAAGGCAGGCAGACTCGGGCCAAGCCTAATGTTCTTTATTCCAAGGGCAAAAAGTGTCAGAAGGATTGCCACTGCCTTCTGCTCATACCATGAAAGGATCATGGAAAGGGGCAGGTCGTTGACTGTGCATCCAAAGGCTTCAGCAAGGGCTGAGGCAATCTGGATTGCAGAGTAGGCATCGTTGCACTGGCCAATATCGAGGAGCCTTGGAATGCCCTCAATATCCCCAAGTTTTTTATCGAAAAAGCGGAACTTTCCACAGGCCAGTGTGAGAACTATACAGTCCTGGGGGACCTTTTCCACAAATTCGGTGTAATAATTCCTGCTTGGTTTTGCCCCGTCACAACCGGCCACCAGGAAGAAATGCCTTATCTTCCCTGCCTTTACTCCTTCGATAACCTTGTCTGCCACTGAAAGGACGGCGTTTCTGGCAAAGCCCACCATTACACTTCCCTTGTCTATATCCTCTGCATAGCCAGGGGTCTCGAGGGCCTTTTCTATGACTGGAGTGAAATCCTTATCGGCAATGTGCTTGACTCCAGGCCACCCCACCAGCCCTGTGGTAAAGATCCTGTCAAAGTAGGACTCTCGGGGCTTTTGGATACAGTTCGTCGTCATGACTATGGGGCCAGGAAAGGCCTCAAACTCCTTTGCCTGGTTTTGCCATGCAGTGCCATAATGGCCATAGAAATGTGGATATTTCTTGAGCTCGGGGTAGCCGTGGCATGGAAGCATCTCACCGTGGGTGTAAACATTTATGCCCTTACCCTCAGACTGCTTCAGTATGAGCTCCAGGTCTTTCAGGTCGTGACCAGACACCAAAATGGCCTTGCCCTTCTTGGCTCCGAGGGGAACCTCGGTTGGAACTGGATGGCCATAGGTGCTGGTGTTGGCAGCATCGAGAAGCTCCATGGCCTTGAGGTTGGCCATACCTGTCTTGAGGGCCAAGGCAACCCAATCCTCAAGGGGCATATCCTTGTTGAGGGTTGAAGCAAAGATCTCATGAATCGTCTTGTAATGATCTTCATCTTCCTGGCCAAGTATCTGGGCATGATCCGTGTAGGCACAAACCCCCTTGAGACCGTAAACTATCGTCTCTCTGAGGGAGCGCCTGTCTTCATCGAGTTCTCCATTTGAAAGCACGCCATGCATCTCGCCCTGACGCACCATCTCTTCCTTATTGTTACCAAGCTCAAAGGTGGCTGGCCCTTCTGGATATTCGCTGGGCCCGCCTGCAGCCTTGACCTTGTCCTTCAGGTCTTCACGAAGCTCGACACACCTTTTCAAAAGCCCTACAAACCTGTCAGGATCGAAATCCACATTGGTAAGGGTTGAAAACACCGCCTCGCAGGTAAAAACATTTACATCCCTGTCATTCACGCCTACCTTATGGCCCTCAACAGCCACCTGGGACAGGCCCTTGACGGCATAGATGAGCAGGTCCTGAAGTGCGGCAACGTCTGGCTTTTTGCCGCAAACACCTATGGTTGTACAACCCTTTCCCTTTGCAGTTTGTTCACACTGGTAACAAAACATGTTTTCACCTCTTTTCGTTTTTTCCCTTCACTAAGGGAGGTTAAGTTGCTGCAAGAAGGCTTCAAAACCCATTGATGAGACAATTTCTCCGAGCCTTTCGCCTTTCTTGCACTCTTTCTTGAAAAATCTAACCACTTCCTTGACCACCAATAGGGCATCTTCAGGGGCATATATTCTAGGAAGCTCCATACCTAGCTGAGGGTGCCGACCAAGTTTTCCGCCAACAAGTATCCTGAAACCCTCGTCAACACGTGAAATAGCCGATTTTGGACAGACCCTTTCGCAATGACCGCAGTAAAGACACCTTTCCCTTAGAATTTTCACATCGCTACCATCGAGGACAATGGCATCTTCCTTACACACCTTGGCACAGGCTCCGCATCCGTTACAGGTGTCGTCCTGCTCAGATGGCTCCACCACAACTGCACCGATAAGCCCAACGTCGACAATCTGAGGTCTCGAACAGCTGTTGGGGCAGAAGGATATGGATACCCTGAATTCATTATGGACCTTCAAGGGGCGCCCAAGTCTTTCCTGCAGGAACTCCTTCATTTTCTGGCCCTTCAAAAACTCTTCTATCTCATCTGCTATATTGGTCTGGCCCAAGGTCCTGTTTGAGCATTCCTGGGCACCGAGACAGGTCTCGACAGAGTAACCCCTGAGATCCCTATCCATCTGTTTCATATATTGTTTCTTGCAAGCCTCGATGTGCTCATTCAAAATTATTTCCGCCCCTGCACTGGCAGCATAGGCCTCAACTTTCTTTCTGACCATTTTCCTTATGAAAAATGGCACTCGCCTCATTGTCTTTTCAGCTTCTGCACTCCACTTCATGACACTGGCTCCCTTTTATGCTTCGATGATAAACAGGATAATTTTTATACACATTGACTTACGTCAAATCTGATAAAACTCTAAACATTAACAACCAAAAAATATTAATTATGACTTGCCCAGCCTTTCATCCAACCCAAAAGGCCTATATCAAAAAAATATTGCTATTTTTTGGCCTGGTTTATGAAAACCTACGGTTGGTAAAAAAACACCTGTTTTCCCTCTTCGAGTTGGCAAAATGCCCAATAGGGAACACAATTTTTACTTTAGAGGGGTTTTGTGTGGTTCAAGGTCAAAATTGTTGGAAATAATTTTTAAAAAAACAGGCTGGAATGGCCCATTTGATACTAGAGGCCCCGTAGGGTGACCACGCAATAGCTTGCAATCCCCTCCTTTTTCCCAGTAAAGCCAAGGCCCTCGGTTGTTGTGGCCTTGATATTTACCCTGCCCTCTTCAACCTTCAGGCAACTGGCTATGTTATGGCGCATATTTGGGATGTATGGGGCAAGTTTCGGCGCCTGGGCAACTATTGTGGCATCCAGATTGTTCAGCTTGAGGCCCGCATCTTTTATCTTTTTGGCCACGTTCTCCAGCAATATCATGGATGAGATATCCTTAAAGGATGCATCAGAGTCAGGAAAGTGCATGCCTATGTCTCCCAGGCCCGCTGCCCCAAGGATGGCATCGCACACAGCATGAAGCAGTACGTCTGCGTCTGAATGGCCAAGGAGGCCCATGTGATGGGGGATATTGACGCCCCCGAGGACGAGGTCTCTATTTTCGACCAGCCTGTGAACATCGTATCCGAATCCTACCCTGAAATCCACCTGACTACTCCCCGCCAAAGTCCATGCAGTTGACCAGGGCCTGGGCCATCTTTAGGTCTGCCTCGGTCGTTATCTTGAAGTTTATAGAATTACTTATCTGAACAACCACATTTACCCCGATATATTCGAGAAGACTCGATTCATCGGTTGCCATGAAACCATCTGCCGCAGCCTTTTCGTAGGCATCAAGGAGGTCTTTCTTTCTACAGACCTGGGGTGTCAGGGCAGCAACCAGCTTGGAACGGTCGACGGTGCGGGTGACAATGCCTTCATGCACCTCCTTGACAGTATCATTTATCCTTTGAGCTAGTATGGCTGCACCCAAGTCCCTGGCCATTAGACAGATTGCATCTATTTCATCTGGTGTAATGAAAGGCCGTGCCGCATCGTGCACTGCCACAAGCTCCATGGTGCTGGAAGAGGCTGAAAGGCCATTTTTTACTGACTCCTGCCTGGTTCCCCCGCCTGGGACGACCTTGTAGGACTTCGTACCACAATATTTGTCTGCATAGGCACTTGCCCTGTCTAGGTGTTCAAGGGGGGCTACGACAATGATTTCCCCAATCTCAGTGGCCTTGGAAAATGCCTCGAGACTCCATGCGATTATGGGCTTACCCTTTAGCTCGAGAAACTGCTTTGGTTCCTTGTAACCAAGCCTGGTTCCGGAACCTCCTGCTGCAATGATTGCCGATGCCAACATAACTTCAATACCTTTAAAGGATTTTCCCTGGATTCATGATTCCCTTTGGGTCAAAGAGCCTTTTGATTCCCCGTTCAAGCTCGAGGGCCTCTGAAGAGAGTTCAAGGGGCAGAAAATCCCTTTTGGAAAGGCCCACTCCATGCTCACCTGAAATGGTTCCACCCAGTTCGACTGTCTTCTTCATAATGGCACTAATCAACTTGTGAAGGGTCTCAACATCCATGTCGTCATGATTAAATAACAGGTTTACATGGATATTGCCATCACCCAGGTGCCCAAAACAGTAGATGGCAACCGGGTAAAACTCTTCAAGCCACCTGAGATACAGGAGCATTTCCTTTATATTTTTTCTGGGTACGCAAATATCCTCACTGAGTTTCACCTCATAGCCAAGACCCTTGAGTACAGGTGATACGCTCCTTCTGGCCTGCCAAAGACGCTCCCTCTCACCTTGGTCCCTAGCCACATAAATCTGGGTTGCCTGGGAAGTGGTAAAGCACTCCTTAACCCTTTCCATCTCCTCGGTCACAGAAGAGGCCATCCCATCCACCTCTATGAGCACAAAGGCACCTGTATCTGGCGGTAGGCTGAAGGGAAGCCTCGCCTCCACTGCCTTTACTGTTTTGTCATCGAGGAATTCTGCACAGCTTGGAAGTAGCCCAGAGGTAAAGAGGCAAGTGATACAATCAACTGCCTTGTCCACGTCGGCAAATGATGCCGCCGCCGTGGAAACCGCCTCGGGCCTTGGAAGGAGCCTTAACAGCACCTCCACAACCACTCCAAGGGTACCCTCGGAACCCACAAAGAGCCTTGTCAGGTCATAACCAACCACGCCCTTTGCCGTCTCCGCCCCGGTATCCAGCAGGGTGCCATCTGAAAGGACTACCTTTAGGGATCGTACATAATCCTTTGTAACTCCATACTTAACTGCCCTTGCACCACCTGCACCTGTGGCAACGTTTCCGCCAATGGTGCAAAAGTTGAGACTGGCAGGGTCAGGTGGATAAAAAAGCCCGCACTCTTCAACCTCCGCCTGGAGACGACCTGTGACCACGCCCGGCTCCACCCTGGCAGTGAGTTCAACGGTGTCGATGGCAAGGATGCGGTTCATCTTGGCAAAACTCATGACCAGACCGCCCTTTTGGGGAACGGCAGAACCCGTGGTGCTGCTCGCTGCCCCTCTTGGGGTGATGGGTACGCCAAGCTCCCCGCAGAGCTTGACTATCTCCACCACCTGCTCTCGATTTTCCGGAAGGGCTACAAAGGATGGCTCTGATTCGTAGCCACTTGAGTCAAAGCCGTAACAGAGGGTATCTGCCCTTTCCTTAAGGAAACCCTGGCTTCCCAGGATTGCCTCAAGACCTTTTTCCAGGGCACTCTTTTTGAAGATGGCCATTGGCCTCTAACGCCATTTTTGTTTTTCCACTTGGCTTGTGAGGTATTCTATTTGACTCCTGAACTTGGAGGAGGTTTTTATCATCTTGTCAATCTTCTTTATTGAATGAAGGACAGTGGCATGATCCCGGTTGAACTGCTTTCCAATGTACTGAAGGGATGAATCTGTATATTTTCTGGCAAAATACATGGCTATCTGCCTTGGCAAGGCAATCTCCCTCTTTCTAGACCTCGACCTTATCTGCTCTGGCTTGAGACTGAAATGACAACAAATGAGGTCGGTAATCTTGGACACTGTGAGGGTGTCTGGCTCGCCTACGATCTCATGGATAATCTCCCTGGCAAGTTCAAGATCGATTGGCCTTTTCAATAGGGAGGATTTTGTAATCAGACCAATGACTGCGCTTTCTATGCGCCGTATGTCCCCTTTGAGGTGATGAGCCAGATATTCAACGGTTTCGCTGTTGATGTCCACCCCTTGGCTCTTTGCCTTTCTGGTGACTATCTTCTTCCTGGTTTCAAAATCAGGCGGATTGATAGAGGTTATTATCCCGCTTGCCAGACGGGAGCGAAGCACATCACTCAGCTTTGGGATGGCCCTTGGTAGCTGGTTTCCTGTAAATATCACGATTTTGCCACTGTCGATAAGGGGGTCCAGGGCAAGGGCTAGCTCACTTTGGGTCCTTTCCCTGCCTGCAAGACAGTGCACCTGTTCTATGAGCAAACAGTCACACTGGTTGTAGAAACGCTTCTTCAAGGCGTCCAGGGAATTATTCTTGATGGCAGAGACCACCTGCTGGGTGAAATCATTTGCAGTGAGATAACACAGGCGTGCCTCTGGCCGCCTTTCCAGTATCTTGTGCCCGACAGCCTGGGTGAGATGGCTCTTTCCAAGGCCTGAAGAAGCGTGAAGGAATATGGTTTTGGAGGATATGGAACCCCCATTAGCCGCTTCCCAACAGGCAGCATGGGCATACTGATTACATTCACCCACCACGAACTCATCAAATGTAAACCTTTCACACAGGTTTGGCCTGGGAATTTCTGTGGGTGAAAACTTTGGTAAATGGAGCTGCCGCCTGGCAGATTCCTTTATCTTTTCCACGGCCTCAAGCTTTATCTTGAGGTCCATTCCCAAATAAAGGAGATCTTCTTTGATGTAAGGAAAGTAATGTTCTTGCACCCAGGAAGCAAAAAACTGGTTGGGGCACTTCAATATAAGGGTATTTCCCTCTACCCTGTCATACTTCAAAGGCTCGATCCAGAGTCTGAAACTCCCATCAGACACCTTCTGACGCAGCCTTTCTTTGATCTCCTCCCACAACTCCCTCATAACATCAACTCCAATCAAATATTTGAAGACAAAAGAACACCGGCCTAAGGCAAACGCGCCTTGTGCAAATTTTCTAAAGCGAATTGATATAAAATTCCGTTTTAAGCCTTATTGTTTAAATTGATCACCCAAGGAATATGGCCTTGTTTTTACTTTGATATCCAGGACCTGTCAAAGCAGATTATTGTGAAATAAGTCTGTCACCTTCTCCTTTTTTCAACAACGCATTATCCTCTGAAAATTTCGTAATTTTTGCCCAAGTTGAACCTAACATGCTGTGAACTCACAATATTTTTGTGATTTAATTCCCCTTTTAATTTCAACTAGTTACAATTATACACAACTTTTTCAACAATGAGGGCCTCATCAGGATTTCTCTCAAAATCTTCCAATATCTCTCATTTTTGTTTTATCCGGAAAAAATTGTCACGTGCTAATTTTCACAACTTTTGGGCTACCTTTTCCCAAGGACTGCCTTGACCCTTTTAAGTCTGCCATCTCTGTAAAAAGATATGAGTATCTGGGCTCCAGGGCCTTTCTGATTTAGAACTGCATCGAGGGTCTGATCAGAATCGATTGGTATCCTGTCCACTGCAACTATCAGATCTCCACCCATGGGATAGACCCTGTTGCCAAGCCTCAGATGCCTGCTGCAACCCCTGAGCCCTGCCCGGCTTGCCGGGCTGCCTGGCTCTACCTCTACGACTAGGGCACCCTTGTCTGCTGGCAAGTCCAGGAGTCGGGCCAGCACCTTGTCCACACCGACCACCTTTGCCCCGAGATATGCCCTGACAACAGTTCCATTTTCAATAATACTTTGAGCTATCCACTTGACCATGGACGCAGGCAGGACGTAGCCCACATTGGGCGGTGGCTCCTCTCCAATCCTCATGGCCATACCAATGAATCGGCCCGATTTATAAAAGGCCGGTGCACCATCAAGACCCCTGTGAACAAAGATATCTGTCTGGATGAGCTTCTCTATGTTACGCCCACGCAATCCAACAGGGCATACAGGAGCCGAAACAGTGCCTGGAACAATGGATGGGGAACCATCTGGATTGACGCCAATAATATAGATATGGTCCCCGAAACCAGGCCGCTTGTTCACCCCCTGGGGCACTGGCGAAAGGGAGGCCAACACCTTTTCAGGGGCCTTTATCTGGAGAACCCCGATTCCTGTCACGGGGTCGCTGCCGATCAGCATTGCTGGCCAGTAACCCTTTGACTGGATGGAACATTCAATGGAGTGAGGGTCAGAAATAGTGGACATTTGAACCAACACGTGGCCCTTTCTGTCAAAAACCAAACCAGGACCTAGGCCCTTGTGAACAACAGGATGCAATAAATCCTCTGGCTCTATGGTGGTGCTTGACACAAAGACAACACTCCTTTTGGCAACATCCGGACCGGTTGCCTTGCCTAGAGCCATCTGGGCACTTGCCAATGAACATATTGCCACTATTACTGCTAAGAAACACACTCTTTTCATAACAACTCCTCTTACGCAATCAAAATGGCTGCCAAAACCACTGCAGCCAGGACTAATCTGTAAATCACAAAGGGTGTAAATGTGTGGTTTTTCAAATAATTCATAAGAAATGCTATAACGAGGTAACCAGATATCAATGAGGCTAGAAAACCAAGCAAATAGTTGAGATCCATTGTGGCGGTGTTTGAATGCAACAGCTTTATGGTCTCGTAAAGGCCTGCCCCGGCTATGATTGGCGCCGATAGCAAAAATGAAAAATGCGCTGCTGCCTCCCTGTTGAATCCAAGAAAAAGCGCACACGTCATGGTTATGCCACTTCTCGACACACCAGGGACAATTGCCAGGGCCTGGGAAAGACCAACCAGCAAGGCATCTCGCAACCCAAGACCATCCAACCCCCTGAAATGTCGTGCCTTTTTATCCGCCAAGTATAACAGTAAGGCAACGCCTGCCAGGGTACAGACTACAACCCAGGGGGATCTGAAATATGTGGATGCAGCATGTTCAAGTAAAAATCCGGCAACTGCCCCTGGAACAGTGCCTGCTATGAGCAAAAGAAGCAGCTTTCTAGGACCCTTGCCATTACTTCCTGAAAACAGACCCTTCGCCATGGCCCACCAATCATTCCAGAAGTAGGCAAGAACAGCCAGAAGTGTTCCCATATGCAAGATTACATCAAAGGCCAGACCTGCATCTTTCAGGTGAAGGAAATACTCTGCCAAAACCAGGTGTCCAGAGCTTGAAACAGGAAGGAACTCCGTGACCCCCTGTAGCACGCCAAGAAAAACCGCTTCAAATCCATTCATTGGTTATCAACTCCTTGGAAATAGAAGGCTGCGGGTTTAGAATCAATATCCAAAGCAGAACCTGAGAATAATTCAGAAGGATTCATGACACAATCAAATTTCTGGAAGCGTACAGGCCTGGGCCAACTCTTCATGGTTGGCATCCCGGGCACAGAACTGGACTCAAAAACCATTGATCTCATCAGGGACTTTGGCATATCACGATTTATTATCTTTGCAAGAAACGCAAAAAAGGGGCCGGAATCCCTGAGAAACCTTTGTTTGGATATAAAAAATCTGTGCCGTCAGGAAGGACTCACTCCCCTTCTGGCAGTAGATCAGGAAGGCGGCCCTGTTAGGAGGCTAAAACCCCCGCTATTTCCAGACATGCCCTGTCAGGAAGAGGTACGTAAAAGCCAGGATCCCCAACTAAAGGTCCTGGAGCTTGCAGAGGCCACGGCAAAAATCCTGAAAGGCGTCTGTCTCGATCTGAATCTGGCCCCGGTACTGGATATTCAAAAAGAGGGGGCAAGTGATGTCCTAAAGGGAAGGTGTCTCGGGAAAACCCCGCAGGAGGTCGCCTCTGCTGGCAGTGCATATATTAGGCGAATGAAGGAACTTGGCATCATGACATGTGCCAAACACTTTCCTGGAATTGGAAGGGTAGAGCTTGACCCCCATCACCATTTGCCCAGGGTTGACGCCCCTAGGGAACTAATCTTCCAGGAACTTTCTCCCTTCAGGGATGCAATAAGCTGTGGCACCAATTTCATCATGACATCCCATGTAATCTTCAGCGATATCGATGAGGACGATCCAGCTACCTTTTCAAGAAAGATTGCCATTGACCTTCTTAGACAACAACTTCACTTTGACGGCCCCCTTCTCACCGATGACCTTGAAATGAAAGGGGCGTTAAAGAATCTCGATGTACCAGAGGCAGCCCTCGAGGCCTTTGTGTGTGGCCATGACCTACTGTTGATATGTGAAAGCCAGGATAAGGTTGCAGCAAGCCTTGAGCTTTTCAAAAAGAGCTTTCAAAAAGGGCGGTTAACCAAATCCCGTATAGAAGAGGCCATTTATCGCATTGGCAGGGTGGAGCTTGCCAATCTGCCTACATAAATGGGCCTAGATGCAGCCGAGGTAACGGCCTATTTTCAAATCTTCGCCCAGGATATGATCCACGAGCCAGTGTTGCAAAAAGGCGGTAAGCTCAGGCACGGTCCATAGACGATCCCTTTTCAAGTCTAGCAAAATGGTAGCCACCTCGTTCACAAGGTCCTTATGAAGAACCTTGTGTCTTTGGAGTTCAGGAAAACCAATCCGCTCCATGACCTCCTCTTCGCTCTTGAAATGAAACTTGACATAATCCACCAGATTCCTAAGCACCATTGCCAAGACTTCGTCGGAACAGGGTGTAGCGATACAAGTCTCTAATTTGTTAAGCATATTAACGAGTATCTTGTGCTCATCATCCACCTTTTTGATACCCGTCATATAGATCCTATCCCATTTCATATCTCTAGACTCCATCCCCCTGTTATCTATAAACACCCATTATGAAAACCCCCTTGCATCTAAATGTATCTATCAACCAAAGGATTTTTTATTTCTTATCGTCACTAAATGAGTGCGAAATAAAATGGGGGCGCCTATGCCTCGAGCCCTTTATCAAGGAGGGGAGTGGAACCTTTTGAAGACCAGATTTTGGTGGGATATAGGTGGTGCCCGGGGCGAGACTCGAACTCGCACGGAGCAAAGCTCCAAGGGATTTTAAGTCCCTTGTGTCTACCAATTCCACCACCCGGGCACGGCTTAAAACTTATCCGTCAAGGCATGAAAAGTCAATCGACATGCAGTTTCACCAGGACTTGATTTAATGGGCGAGTCTATTAACTTTCTATCTATCTTATAGGACTAGGTTTTTCAAAAGGAGTATTCATGGCCAAAGACTTTGGGATATCAAAACTGTCATTCATCATCTTTCTTGCATTCATCATTCTACAAGGCATTGGGTTTTCCGAGCCACTTCCTGCAGACTTGTTCCATTCCCAAATTCAACTACCCCTAAAGGATGCCCCCGGTGGCGTGGTGACATTCGAAAATGGCAAGTTGGTACTGCATGGCCACCAGGGTGAGTCTAGCAATTTTACGGCAACAATTGAAAAGAGCGCTGAGGCCACATGGAGGGGCAGCAGGGTGGCCGCAGTGGTCTTGGCCTATGGTTTTGGAGGCAGCGGAACGTTCAAAAAGCTCTATTTTCTCTCCCTTGAAGATTCGGCATGGCTACCAAAGGCGTGGTTTTACCTGGGAGACAGGCCCAAAATACGCTATCTCTCCCTCTACCGGCACGGAACAATCTATCTGGGGATGATAATCCACCAGGCAAAGGACCCGGCATCCTGCCCCACCAAACGAGTACTAAAGGTATTCGATGTTACCGACACAGGTCTCAAACCTTCAGGAACCTACCCTGTTGACCTGTTCCCCGATGAGATATCATGCAACCCAGAACTCCTTGGACAAAATGCAACACTTGAGCTGATACCCAAGGTATCGTTTTCCCCCCATGCAATGGGGCCGGTATCACCCATTCCCACCCATGTTGCCCTGGTGTTGGATGGCAAACGTGTGGCCATGCGGGTAATAGATGTAGAAAAATACATAAAAATGTGGATGGAACAAAAGGACCCTGCCATAAACATTGCAATTACAAGATTGAAAAGGGATTTAACCAAGGATGTCTCATCCCTGTCTCCACCATTCGACATCTTGCCGCCGGTTCCAGGGATAAACGATTTTGCCGTCTACATAAGCCATATTCCATTTAAAAATGGGAAAGGACTTGGTTTTATTGGAAGGGTCGCCAAGGACCTTACCTGTATAACGGCCTCTCAGCTGAGATTCTTTTATATGGGTTTGGATAACAAGGGCCACTATCTTGTGACAATGTCCAAAAAACTTCAGCCATCATCTGAGGCTATCCCTTCAAAACTATGGATATGTGACGGAGGAATAAGTGGCCTTCAAAAGCAGATAAAGGAGTTGAGCGAGTTTTTTGAAACCGTGCCACAGGAAAAGGCCTTTCCTGAGATGGTCAATCTTAAGAGATTCATAAAAGAAGTGGAGATAAAAGGGACTGATTGATTAAAACAGGTCTTGCCATCTGGCAAGGTGCACAAAATGGCAAGGCAGGCTGCCACCGGGGACAGGCCTGCCTTTTTGCGATTCCTTAGCACCCTTCGACTCGTGTCACCTTCTTTTTGAGAATCATCTTGATCTGGGCACCCTTTTCAGGTGTTACAGGCTTTTTGGTCTTGATAAGGAAGATTTCACCTGTATTTCCATTCTTCCACAGGATCAGAGAACCCTTTTCGCTAACCTTTTCAAGATCGTCGTTTGTAAGCTCATCTTTGACAACGGCTATGATTTCGCCAGTTGTCTTGCCAAGCCCCTTTATCTTCAAGATAACCGTCTGATCTTTCTCAGGTTTTATATTGCAGTCGTTACCATCTACCATAATGGCAGACTCGACCTTTTTGTCTACACCCTCTGGGCACACCTTATCGCGAGCCATCATTCCGCTGGCCACCTGGCATACGGAACCATCCTTGAAAAGTGCGGTCACAGTACCCTTAACCTTTTGCGAGGCACTAGCGGCCGATGCCATGAACACGAGACTCAAGATCAGGGTGAAGGCCTGGATTGTTGTCAGAAACCTTTTATTTTTCATTAGTTGTCACCTCCCTTTCTGGAATGGCATCCCTTACAGGAAGTTGGTCCAGTCTTCTTGCCTTCCTTTTTGAGATCCTTGTGACACTTCAGACAAGTGGAATGAAAATAGTCCTTGAGTTTTGCTGGTCCCCCTGCTTCATTGAGTTCCTTCTCCATCCTTTTGCATTTGTCACCCTTCAGAATGTCTGCCTCGGTCTTTGCACCCTTATGGCAGGTGGCGCACACAAAGCCCTTGTTTTCCTTTTTGAGCATCTCAATGTGTGCAGCATGGGAGAAATGGTTTACGTGCCTGATATCCTTTTTGAGACCTTTAATATCAGGGCATGATTTCTGGGTGTTGATGTCCACATACTCTGGTATGACCATCTTTTCACCCTTGGCCTTTGCTGCATCCTTTACCTGAACGGCCACCTCTTTGACCTTGGACTCTGCCGCCTTCTTCACTTCACTGGAAGCCAGGGAGCTGCTGGCAAAGCCGGCTGCGAGACACAAGGCTGCAGCAGAAATGACCAATCTACGAAAATCCAACCTAACGACCTTTCCATCGCGATGTCTTTCAATTTTTCTCATGACCTTTACCTCCTAACGGTTTTTGGCTTTCGCCTTTGCTTAAGACCTTAGGTAAAGGGAGTTGATAAAACAATGGACATAGGGTTATATGCCAATGGACGTCTGGCCGATTCGGATAGATGTAGAATACTTTTTCTTTAATTTCAGCAAGATAGATTTTTAGACATATTCGACATGGAACCGTCACTTCCACAGACAGTTAGACTCGATAGCGAAAAGATAAGGCGAATACGTGAAGAGCGGGGTCTTACCCAACTCTATGTTGCCACGGTGGTGGGGGTAACCATTGACACCATTTCAAGATGGGAGAACAAACGCTACCCCAGCGTCAAGCGTGAAAATGCCCTGAAGTTGGCCGAGACCCTCGAGGTTGATGTCCAGGAGATATTGGAGCAACCAGACGATTCAAAGCAGGATGAATCTACTTCCAAGGAAGAACAGCCCAAGGAGAAAACACAACCTCCTGAAGACAAGGAGCCAAAGGAAGAGGCCGACAAAGGGGGTAGGAATATTCTCCTGATTCTCCTCTGGGCCATTGGGCTCCTGGGAGCTGGTATCTTGGCAGGTTATCTCATCTTCAAACCCTCGCCCTTTTCCTTGGAGGTGAATGCCGCACGTTTTCTGCCTGCCTATTGTGCAAAGGGCAGTTTGTTCCCTGTTCTCATCAGGATCGACATCAGCCCGGAAGACAAGAGGACAGTGTTAATCAAAGAGGATATACCGCGTACCCTAAAAATAACAAAGGCCGTTCCTCCCTATACCTCTTTGGAAAAAGGCCTGTTAAAATGGATTTATCAAGGTCAGACTACAAATCTCAAGTTCGTTTACATAGCCAGGATGCCCCAGAGCATTAAGGAGTACAAGACACTCCGGTTCAGGGGCACTGTCACCATAAAAACCAATCAGACCGTAAGCGTAACCATAGGCGGTAACAGCCAGATTACAGCCGCCCCCTTCAACTGGGCAGACAAAAATGGTGACAATCGTATAGATGATGAGGAAATCCTGGATGCCTACGAACTTCTGTCCGGTGTAAAGGGGATGTCCAGCCTGCTGAAGGAGGTTGAAACTCTCTGGGCGGCAGGCCAGTATAGATGGGATGAAAGGGCTAAACGTTTTGTTCCAGAAAAGATTGCCCACGAATAAGGGAGGTTAAATTGTACCTGCTGAAAACAAATTGGTATGTCTTGGTTTTGTCGTTGCTATCCCTTGCTCTAGCTTCTCCTTGCCTTGGTGCAATATCAGGGGCCATAGAGCAAAAGGATGATAGGATTGCCATTGTCAGGGTCAAAATCACCCCTCCGGCTCCCACCACGGTGATTATCACCCTGGATCTGCCTGAAGGTGTGAAGATCGAAGAGGCAAAACCCAAGTATTCAAGGCTCCTTGACAAGGAACGAAAGGCCCAGTGGTTGCTTACCGGAATAAAGCCTGGGAAACTGGACATACTCATCCGTTTCAACAGGGAAGTTGATGTCAAGGAACTGAAGGCCATTTTTAGATACAAGGATGTCTCCTCTGGAAAGATAGTGGAGGCAACGAACTAAGCTTTATATTCATCAGTCTCAAGCGTTTGGAGTGGCAAAAACATGACTAAGGATACCAACGAAATTCTTGGAACAAAGGACGTTGTTTGGCAACTAGAAGACCTCTATTCCTCCATTGATGACCCGGCAATCCAGAAGGATCTCGACTTCTGTCTCAAGGAGGCATCTGCAATTAGGGATGAATACGCCGGAAAGATTGACTCCCTCGATGCCCAGGGGCTCCTTGAACTGGTTAAGAGGCTTGAAAGGCTCTCTGAGCTCCTTGGAAAAATCAGTGCCTTTGCCTTTTTAAACTTTGCGACAAAGTCCAATGATCCAGAGGCAGGTGCATTTCTGCAAAAGATAAAGGAGGTCACAAGCCAGGTTTCCAAGGAACTGGTATTTTTCGAGCTGGAATGGGCCAACCTGGATGAGGAAAAGGCTCAGCAACTCCTTTCAGACCCGGTACTGGAGCACTACCGCCACTATCTCAAGGCCTTGCGCAGGTACAAGCCTCACCTTCTTTCTGAAACAGAGGAACGACTCCTGGCAGAAATAAGTCCAGTGGGTCGCTCGAGCTGGATCAATCTCTTTGACAAGGTCCTTGCCCATCAGCGGTATGGCAAGGAGGAACGAACCCAGGAAGAGGTCCTGAAGGATCTTTATGTGCCAGACAGGGAGGTACGCAAAAAGGCCAGTGAAGAATTTACAGAGGGCCTCAAGAAGGAAATTCTGGTCTTTACCCACACCTTCAACACGGTTCTCGCAGACAAGATGATTGAGGACCGGCTACGCAAATATCCCAATTGGATAAGCTCAATGAATCTGGCCAATGAGCTCAAGGACGAAACCGTTGACGGCCTCATTGAAGCTGTGACCTCCCGATATGATATTGTCGAAAGGTATTATCTCCTTAAAAGGAAGATCCTCGGCCTGGATGAACTTTATGACTACGACAGGTATGCACCCCTGCCCTGGCTGCCCCAGAGAAGTGTTTCATGGCAGGAGGCCAAGGAGATAGTGCTAAGCTCCTTTGAGAAATTTTCAGAGGATATGGCCAAGGTGGCAAGACAGTTCTTTGAGAAAAAATGGATACATGCCCCCATCATCCCTGGCAAGACAGGGGGTGCCTTTGCCCACCCTGTAACACCTTCCACCCATCCATACGTCCTTGTGAACTTCACTGGCACCCTACGCGATGTAGAGACCTTGGCCCACGAGCTTGGTCATGGAGTCCACCAGGTGCTAGCTGCCCAAAAGGGTTACTTCAATGCGGACACTCCCCTCACCTTGGCAGAGACCGCATCGGTTTTTGGAGAAATGCTCGTATTCCAGGACATTCTATCGACCCTAAGTGATCCAAAGGAAAAGCTGGGTTTTACAGCGGCAAAGATAGAATCAACGTTTGCGACGGTTTTCAGACAAATTGCCATGAATAGATTTGAAGATGGCATCCACAACCACAGAAGGCAGCAAGGAGAGCTCTCCACCGACACCTTTTCTGATTACTGGATGGAAACCCAGAGGGCAATGTTCAAATCCAGCGTAACCCTTACGGAACGATACCGTATATGGTGGTCCTATATCTCGCACTTCCTCCACGTGCCAGGCTATGTTTACTCCTATGCCTTTGGAGAACTTCTCGTACTGTCCCTATATGGCCTCTACAGGGAAGAGGGGCAGCCTTTCGTCCAAAAGTATATAGAACTTCTAAAGGCCGGAGGCAGCCAGGATCCCTATGAACTCCTCAAACCCTTTGGGATCGACCTAAACGACAAAGGCTTCTGGCACAAAGGGCTTTCCATAATAGACCAAATGGTTCAAGAGGCTGAAAATCTTGCTGAGAAGGCCGCGTTCTGAAGAAACAATAAGGCTTTTGGCTCCACTTCTCACGCCTGAACGTCGCCGGAGGATCAGGCAGATCCTCCAGCAGCGTACAAGGTATGTGACCCTGGTACTGGATGATCTTTATCATCAGCACAACATGAGTGCAGTTGTCAGGAGCTGCGAGGCCTTTGGGGTCCAGGACATTCACGTGATTGAAACAGAGAACCGTTTTGCCCCCAGCCACGGTGTCGCCATGGGTTCTCAGCAGTGGATTACCATCCTACGCCATGGCAGCGTTGATGAATGCGTCAATACCCTTAGAACCATGGGGTACAGGATCTTTGCTGCAGACCCGCCAGACAAGGCCAAGGAGACCCAAGGCAAGGAGGCACTCAGCATACATGAACTCGACCTTGCCAGAGGGCCAGTGGCCATTGCCCTGGGCAAGGAGCTCGACGGTCTGGACATAAGGCTCAGGGAACAGGCCGACGGCGTGGTTTACATTCCCCTCTATGGCTTTACGGAAAGCCTCAATGTCTCAGTGACAGCAGCCCTCTTCTTGTACGAGCTCAGAAAGAGGCTTGAAGAACTCCCAAAAGACAAGTGGCAGCTTAGTCTGGATGAATGCACAGAGCTCGAGGCCCTTTGGCATATCCGGTCGCTGAAACATGGAGAGAAGATTTTGAGGGATCTTATCAGGAAGGAGGAAGAATTAAAGGGCCAGAAGGGCGGCTAACAAAACCCTTCTGACCCGTTTCTTTCCAAGTGGATGCCTTATATTTCTTGGAGGGCAACAAACTTAAGTGCCCTGGTGGTACACTTCGTCACACAGGCTGGCTTCAACCCTTGGTCCACACGGTCCATGCAGTAGTCGCACTTGACCGCCTTCCCAGTTGACGGATTGACCTGGGGTATGTTCCAGGGGCATGCACCAGCGCATGCCATGCACCCGATACATTTGTCCTGTTCGATATAGACGATCCCATCCTCGCGTTTTTTCATGGCCCCGGTGGGGCAGATTGGCACGCAGTAGGGATCTTCACAGTGGTAACATGAGCGGAACATGAATTCCGTCTTGGGAACACCCTTGACGGACTTCAGGGGTTCATGGGATATCTCGCAAAGGATGGGGCCCACTGGAAGATTCTTGTTTGCCTTGCAGTGAACCTCGCATCCATGGCAGCCAATACACCGTTTTGCATTTAGATAGAGCATGTACTTGTTCACAGTTCTACCCTCCTTCTTGGATTCCTGGAGCTACGGCGGACAGTAACAAACTTCTCACACAGACAGAGACCACCGCCTGCCTCGTCCATCATGAGCAGCAGGCCTTCCTGAAGCTTCTGGTCACTCATGCCTGCATGATAGGCCCTACTCTGGAGGGGAACCTGTCTACCAAAGCCATGCACTGTATAAACCGCCTCGGGATGGATAAACTCTGTGACATGGGCGCGGACGGTTCCTATCTGGCTGTCACCAATTACATCCACCCAGTCTCCTTCTGAAATACCCAGCCTCGTTGCGATTCGTTTGTTTATCCACAAACTGTTCTCAGGCATCAATTCATGGAGGAACGGGTTATTGATGGTATGGCTGTGGGCATGTACAGGGCTTCGTCCAAATACCAGTCTGAACCTTCCCTTTGGCGGTTTCTTGGGGGATTCGTAGGGCTTGAAGGATGGAATTCCAAGCTTTTCCCAAGATTCATTGATAATTTCAATCTTGCCCGATTCGGTCTTGAATTTTCCTTCCAGGTTGTCCCTATCGTACATGATGGGCTCGTCTGTAAGGGAAACAAAGCCCTTTTCCTGGAAGTCATCAATTGTGTAACCAGTAGGCTCCAGCTGCCATTTCCAAATGTCCTCTGCGGTCTGGAATGGGAACATTTCTCCAAATCCCAGCCTGTCGGCCAGCATCTTGAAGATTTCCCAAGATGGCTTTGTGTTGAACTTGGGCTCAACTGCCCTGTCCCTGTAGATGAACCTTGGCTTCAACCCCTTCTGGGTTGCAATTGGGGTTTCGCGCTCAAGATACATGGACTCTGGCAGTATGACGTCACAGTACCAGCCAAATTCGCTGTAGTGGGTGTCAATGGAAACTAGGAGCTCACAATTGTCCAGAGCCTCTTTCTGGGTCCTCACATCTGGGAAACAGCTAAATGGATCGTGCCTGTAACAGATAAGGCCCTTTATTGGATAGGGCTCACCAGTCATCATTGCCTCATAAAACAGATGAAACAGGCCAGGACCCTTATCGAAGTGTTTATATTTCCAGCCTACACCGTCGGCACGCTTGTCCTGAGGTGTGGGTACGTTGGAACTGAAGGTTCTGAGGCCCTTTACGCCACAGTCGCCAGGACCTTTTGGAAACTGCTGACCGCCCTCTACCTCGATATTGCCCATGAGGACATTCAGGATGTGGAGGCAGCGGCTTGCATAGAAGGAATCCTTATATCTGGACAGCATCCAGCCAGGATGAAAAATGACCTTTGGCCTTTGCCCACCTATCTCAGTCACGAAGTCCTTCAGCTTTTTGACCTTGATGCCGCATTCCTTGGCTGCCCAGTCGGCTGTGTAGGGCTCCACGAATTCGGCCATCTTGTCAAAGCCAATGGTATATTTTTCGACAAATTCCTTGTCGTAGGCCTCTTGCTTGATGACTTCATTTATGATTCCCAGGGCAAGGGCATAGTCCGTGCCAGGACGCACCTGGAAAAACCTGGTAGCCTTGATACCAGTCAGTGTCTGGCGCACATCCACGTAGGTGAGGCTACCTCCGTTATCCAGCATGTCCATGACCTGGTTTGCCTCGGCAACCCTCAGGGATGCAAGCAAATTCCTGCCAAAGCAGATTAGGTGTTTGGCATTGGCTATGTCATAGATGAAGCCTTTTCTGCCGAGTCCATAAACGGACTTACTGGCATGGTGCACGTTCCTTCCACAGGCGCTGTCGTGGTTGGTGAAATTGGGAGAACCAAGGGCATGACAAAATGCCTTTACGAGATCTTGCCATGGCCCTCCCCTACAGCTCATAACCAAGGCCTTGGCACCATATTTGTCCTTGATTTTCTCTATTTTTTCGGCTACGTAATCTAAAGCTGTGTACCAGCTGACGGGCTCCCACTTGCCGGCACCCCTACCACCACTTCGTATGAGTGGTTGCTGCGGCCTTTCATGATCCTTATGAAGGGCAACGCCAGCTGAGCCCTTGGCACAAAGACTCCCTTTCAGTATGTGTGGATTGCCTTCGATCCAGGTGACTTCCCCATCTTCAACCTCCACCTTGATGGGGCATCTGACGGAACACATTCCACACATGCTCCATACTGTCTTTTTCATAAACGCCTCCCTATTTAGATTGAGAACAAAATAGAACCAACCAATGATAAAATTTTAACGTTTAAATTATCCATGCATTTCATTTTTTAGTCAAGCAAATATTTTCTCATTATAAATTGTTATTCTTTTCACAAATTTTAATGTAAGATGCATATTATTAGCTATATTAGCATTATATTACCTTTGTTTTTGTTTTATTAATTTGGCATGCATATTGATAGTCAGCATTGGAAAGGCTTTCTACTTTCTCTTTCTAAACATGTTGATTTAACGTTTAGCAAAGCTGATGGTTTATCTGGATAAAGACAAGTACATTCTTACTTTGACATATTGTTAAAACAAATCACTACTGGAGAAATAGGGGAAAAGATCAATTTCGGCACTTAACATGCATACTAACTTGTGTTAAAAAGTACTGGAGTAGTTTTATTTTATTGAAAAAATAGTAGTTGCACTTTCAAATAACGGGAGGGGAAGAGGTGCTCTATTTTTTAAGAACATTAGCAGTGTGGTCTGCAATCTTCTCGATTACATTGTGGTATCCCATTCACATAAACGCATCCTTGAGCAGAAAATCCTTGTCATATTATCGCCATGGCAGTCAAAAAATTGTCAATGCAAAACTAAGAAAAGTAGCTAGTTCTCTTTATCATCATATTGGTCTTGAAGGGCTTACCAGTCTAGAAACCTTTGAAAACTCACTTATAGGTTATCTCAATCTGAAAAGAAAGGGGCTACTCAAGAAAGACGATCTTCTCGTATTGATAGACTACAGCAAACCATCAGATACCGAGCGTTTCTTTGTCATCGATGTCAACAAAAAGAAACTCCTCTACAAGAGCCTGGTTGCCCATGGGAAAAACTCTGGAGACAAGTATGCCTGGGGCTTTTCCAACAGACCAGGTTCCCACAAAAGCTGCCTAGGGTTTTTCATCACGGGCCAAACCTACGAGGGAAAACATGGGCTGTCACTATCCTTGCTTGGAGTTGAGCCGGGAATAAATGACAACGCATACAAAAGAAGGATAGTCATTCACGGTGCCGACTATGTTTCCCAGGAATTCATTGAAAAATATGGAAGGCCAGGAAGGAGTTTCGGCTGCCCTGCCCTGCCCAGAAATGTGGCCAACTCAATTATCGAGCTGATTAAGGATGGAAGCTGTCTCTTTATCTCTGGTCCTGACAAATATTACATCAAAAAATCCAGGTTCATAAACGCAAAAGGAGCCCTGCAATACCTTGAAAAGGCCGGTATATAATTTTTGTTCTAGGTCCAGACGGTTCATCGGCCTTTTGCTGCAAATCCTCTTGTTTGCCAATCCGGCAAGTCTGCTGGCCGCGCCGGACACCGTCTCCCAGTTCATTCAGAAAAGATGCCAGTATTTACAGCAGCTTAACAAGGCTCCTGTCTGCTCCACCTGTGTGGCATCCGGGGTCACCATACCCAAATTCTACATGGACAGGGATTACCAGCCCGCCTGGACCGATGAAGCCCTCATAGATCAGATGCTGGAGGCGATCCAGTCCTCCTACGACCATGGACTCGATCCGGCGGATTACCATTTCACCGCCATTAAAGAACTCCTGGACAAGATTTCCCTTCAGGGAGACAACCCTGCAGACAGGGCAGACCTGGACGTACTACTCACAGATGCGCTTCTTCGCCTGAGCTTTCATCTCTTTTATGGAAAGGTCTCACCGGAAAGCCTTGACCCCAACTGGAATTTCAAGAGAAAAATCCTAGACAAGGACCCGGCCCAATATCTGGCAAGGGTGATATCAAGCGGAAACATCACTGAAAGTCTCGATGCCCTGTGGCCCCATCATCCATACTATGAAACCTTGCGTGTCTGGCTAAGAAAATATAGGGCCTTTGCCAAACATCCCTGGAAAAAACTCACCCTTAAAAAGACCTTACGCCCTGGCTATTCCGGCCCCGAGGTCGTCCTTTTGCGAGAGAGACTCGAGGCAGAGGAGTTTTACCATCCGGAAAAGGAGCTGCCCCACCCTGAGCTCTTTGACAAAGACCTGGTTAAGGCCGTAAAACTCTTCCAATTCCATCACGGCCTCAAAATAGACGGTATAGTAGGGAAAAATACCCTCCATGCCCTCAACCTTTCACCTTCATTCAAGGTAAACAAACTGAGGGTAAACCTGGAAAGGGCAAGGTGGATACTTCACAATCTTCCAAGTGAATTTCTAATGGTAAATATTGCCGCCTTCCAACTCTATTACATCAAGGATGGCCAGGAAAAATGGTCTTGTAAGGTAATGGTGGGAAAGCCCTTTTGGAAGACACCCGTCTTTCGGGCCAAAATGGAGTATATTGTCTTAAACCCTTATTGGGTTGTGCCCCCTGGCATCCTGGAAAAGGAGTTGATACCAAAATTAAGGCGGGACCCTTCATATCTTGCCAAACACAATATGGAGATGGTGGATGCAAAGGGGCGTCAGATAGACCCTGAGTCCATCGACTGGGATGAGATAAACCCTGCGCGGTTTCCATACATAATTCGTCAGGCTCCAGGGCCAAGAAACGCATTGGGGCGAATCAAATTCATATTCCCCAACAAACACTTTGTCTTTCTCCACGACACCCCGGCAAGATTCCTCTTTTCCAGGCACATGAGGGCCTTCAGTCACGGCTGCATAAGGGTCGAGAAACCACTTGAGCTAGC